>CALFNC010000365.1 GCA_937902605.1 uncultured Acidobacteriota bacterium
GCCTCCACCACCGCCGCCGCCACCACCACCGCCGCCACCACCCGTGGGGAGGACGTGGAGCTGAGAGGTGCTCGAATCCTTGGTGGTGTTCGACAAGCTGCCGTTGCTGAACTGCTGGCCATACGCCTTCACGAAGAAGGTGTAGGTCGTTCCGGGATCGTTTGCTGACGCGTTGACCTGGATTCCGTTATAGGCGGCCGGAATCGAGCTGCTGTTGAACTGTGCGTAGCTGCTGCCTCCATTGCTGCTGTAGAAGACGTTGAAATGATCGACGGTGAACGCCCCGTCGAGGTACGCCCAGGTCGGGTCGCACCAGAGGACGGTCGAGGAGCTGCCCGCGTAGATCGTCGACGGGTCGACCCCCGAGATGAACGGAGTGCCGAGCGGACCGCATCTCGCGGAGCCGCCGCCACCACCGCCACCACCACCGCCGCCGCCACCGCCTCCTCCTCCCCCGCCCGTGATCTGAAGCTGGGCCTGGGAGGAGTCTTTGCTCGTGGTCGTGACGCTTCCGTTGCTGAACTGGCTGCCGACGGCCTTCACGTAGAAGTAGATGGTCGAGCCGGCCGGGATGTTACCCGTGCCGGTCATCGTCGTCTGCGTGTACGTCTGCTGGGCCCACGCCGTCCAGGAACCGCTGTTCACCTTGTAGTACGGAACGTAGTACTGGACCGTGAAGGCCCCATCCATGTAGGCCCAGGTTGGGTCGCACCACGAAATCACCGCGGAACCCCCGACCGCAATCGAGGTCGGGTTCACCGACGCGGTGAAGGGCGTGCCGTACGGCCCGCAGGCCGCCTGCGGCGACGGTCCGGGCCCGGGCAGGGCCGTCAGCCCGAAAGCCGCCGCCGAGGGGCCGCTCGAGGTGTCTCCCAGCGGCGCCACGAACCCCTGCTCGAACACCCGAATCGGTCCGGCGGCCTGGACGGGCGAGACCGCCAGCGCCGCCACGAAAGCGGCTAGAGCGAGGAGGCCCACCGCCTTGACCCTGGGAATCGGGGGGTCAGGTGAACGAACGTTGGTTGATCTCATGGTCATTCCTCCTTTTGTGAGCCAGACTCGACGGGCACACCAATCACAGACTGCCAGAGGACGGGGGAAGGACGGATCTCAGGTAAGGCCAGGAACTGGCCGAAGCGCCACAACGGAAGCAAAGCCATGCCGTATCGTCCCCCGTTGGCCGGCATTCTATTCCCTCGGAAAACGCAATGGGTACCGGAATGTGAGACTCCCCCCCGAGTGGACGGCCCGGCCCGGCGAGGCTCCCCTGGCCAGTCCTGGAGGTGAGGCGCCCCCTTTCCATTGAGACGGTATTCTGATTCCGGACCACGTCTATACTCGTGCTTAATCTCACGCGAGGGATGCAATGAAGACGTTCTCCTTCAAGATCGACCCGCTCACCGGCGAGGAGTACTACGAGGTCTATCTCAGAGGCCGGCAGCTACTTAACGACCCGTTCCTGAACAAGGGGTCGGCGTTCACCCTCGAGGAGCGGCTCGCCCTCGACCTGGACGGCCGCCTCCCCGCTGCGGTCTCCACGATGGGGGCCCAGCTCGAGAAGAGCCTGGAGTCCTTCCGCCGGAAGCAGGACGACCTGGAAAAGTACCTCTACCTATCCAGCCTCCTCGATCGGAGCGAGCCGCTGTTCTACCGGCTCCTGGTCGAGAACCTCACCGAGATGGTCCCGATCGTCTACACGCCGACGGTCGGGCTGGCCTGCCAGCAGCTCAGCCGCATTGCCCGGCGTTTCCGGGGGACCTACATCACCCCGGACAACATCGGCCACATCGACCGGATTTTCCAGGCCATCTCGCAGCCCCACATCTCACTGATCGTCGTGACGGACGGCGAGCGAATTCTCGGCCTCGGCGACCTGGGCGCCGACGGGATGGGAATCCCCGTCGGGAAGGTCAGCCTCTACGTCGCGGCCGGCGGCCTCCACCCCGCCTGTTGCCTCCCGGTCTGCCTGGATGTCGGGACGAACAACGAGCGGCTGCTGAACGACCCGCTCTACCTCGGGTACCGCCACCCGCGGCTGACCGGCCAAGCCTATGAGGACATGGTCGAGCAGTTCGTCCTTGGGGTTCAGCGAAACTTCTCCGGCGCGCTCCTCCAGTGGGAGGACTTCGCCAAGCACACCGCCTTCCGGAACCTCGACCGCTACTACAAGCGGATCCTGTCGTTCAACGACGACATCCAGGGCACCGGGGCGGTCGCCCTCTCGGCGTTGATGACCGGCATCCGGGCGCAAAAGAGCTCATTCCGCGACCAGCGGTTCGTTATCGTCGGGATGGGCCAGGCCGGCTCCGGGGTGGCCCGCAACATCCGGGCGCATCTCCTGGAGGAAGGGCTGTCGGAGGAGGAGGCCCGCGCCCGGATCTTCGCCCTCGACATGCCCGGTCTCCTCGTCGAGGACACGCCGGGCCTCGAGGAGCAGCAGCTTCCATACGCCCAGCGGCGCGCCGCCCTCGCCGGGTGGAAGCTCGACAACCCGGGGCACATCACGCTCGACGACGTGGTCAGGAACGCCAAGCCTACCGCTCTGGTGGGCGTCACCGCGCAGCGCGGGCTCTTCAACGGGAAGATCCTCGGCGAGCTGGTCAAGAACGCCGCCCATCCCATCGTCATGGCGCTGTCGAACCCCACCTCCAAGTCCGAGTGCACGCCCGAGGAGGTGGCCGCCTCCACCGGCGGTCGCGGCCTGCTCGCGACCGGAAGCCCTTTCCCGCCGCTCAAGTGGGAGAAGCGGACGATCCACACGTCGCAGTGCAACAACCTCTACATCTTTCCGGGCCTAGGCCTCGGGGCGCTCGTCAGCCACTCCCCTCGCATCACCGGCCGGATGTTCCTGGCGGCGTCGAAGGCGATCAGCGGGATGGTCTCGAAAACGCAGGAGGCGAACGGGCTGCTGCTTCCAGAGATGGAGGCGATCCGGAACGTCTCCGTCGCGGTCGCGAAAGCGGTCGCCATCGAGGCCCGTGACTCGGGCCTCGGCAGGATGATGGATGACGACGAGTACGAGCGGGTGATCCGGAAGGCCCAGTGGCAGCCGCGGTACAGCCCGTACCGGCCGGGGTGAGCAGAGGCGCTCGCGCCTCTGCTCCCCCCGCGAGGGCGGCCAACATGAATAAGGAGAACCCGGCGACGGGTTCTCCTTCGGCCCTTCGGGCCTACCTCTCCTCGCCCCGGGGGCTCAGGAGCCCTCAGGAACCGGAGCCGCTCGAATCCGGGTGAGAAAGGTCGGCGTCAATTCTCGTGCGCCGTCGACGGCGGCAGCGCGAGGCCGTCGCCAACGACCCGTCCGCGCAGGACAGCACCTTCGAGACGGACCACGCCAGGTGACAC
>CALFNC010000366.1 GCA_937902605.1 uncultured Acidobacteriota bacterium
CGAGCCCAGCTGAAGGCCCTGGAGGCGAAGGCGACTGGCCAAACCTAGGGGAGGACGGATGTCCGACTTCAAGTACGTGGTGATCGGCGGCGGGATGACGGGGCACGCCGCGGCGCAGAGGATCCGCTCGATGGACGCCTACCGCCACCTGCCCTTCTTCTACTCGGACCTCTTCGACCTCGGGTACGAGGCGGTCGGGGTGCTCGATCCGCGTCTCGAGGTCGTCGCCGACTGGAAGGAGCCCTTCCGCAGAGGCGTCGTCTACTACCTCGGCGGCGACAGCCGCGTGCGCGGTGTGCTGGCCTGGGGCGTCTTCGGCAAGATGGACGCCGCGCGGAGCCTCATTGCGGAACCAGGTCCGCACGATCCCGAGGCTCTCCGCGGGAGGATCCCCGTCTAGTACTAGCGGAAGGTGGAGGGGTCATCTCTACTGCGTCGCCCTTATGACGCTCGTCATAGGCCACCGCCGGGGAGCTACTATGATGGGATATTATGTGTGATCCTCGCGCGAGGAGCCCCCGATCCGACCGGCGGCCTCCGAGGCCTCGCCGGTGACGACTCCGGCGCGGAACGTTTCGGACTTCCTCGGTGGCGACCACCGGCGGCTCGACGCGATTCTCTCCGCCGTCGAAGGGCTCGTACAGAGCGGCGCCTTCGTCGAGGCCGCCGCGAGGTTCGCGGAGTTCGTGGGCGGCCTTTCGCGGCACATTGATATGGAGGAGACGGTCCTCTTTCCCGCCTTTGAGGAGAAGACCGGCATGGCGAACGGTCCGACGTCGGTGATGCGGGCCGAGCACGTGGAGATCCGCCGCCTCCTCGGGGTTCTCACCTCCGCGCTCGCGCTCTCCGACGCCTCTGCATTCTCGATGGCGGACCGCCAGATCCACGAGGTCCTCGGCGCCCACAACGACAAGGAGGAGAGGATCCTCTACCCCCTTTCGGATCGGATCGCGGGAGGCGAACGCGAACGCGACGAACTCGTTCGAAAGATGCAGGCCATCTGAGTCGTCTGAAAGCCGGAGAGAAATGTCCCGAACACGCACTGCGCTGCTCTTCGTCGTCGTGGGCCCCGCGCTCGCCCTCAGTGTGGAGGTCCAGCAGGGCCCGGCGGAAGACCTCTTCGCCCGCAAGTGCGCCTCGTGCCATACGGTGGGCAAAGGGGTCCGCGTCGGCCCGGATCTGAAGGACGTCCACAAGCGACGGAGCCGTTCCTGGCTGGAGAGCTTCGTCAAGGCGCCGAGCGCCCTCCTCGACACCGACGCGGAAGCCCGCAACCTCCTCTCCGAGTTCAAGGGCGTGAGAATGCCGGACCTGGGCCTCTCGGACGCCGACGTGAAGACGCTCGTCGACCTGGCCACCCGCTGCTCAGCCGAGCCGTGCAACCTGGCCGGCAAGTTCACCCCCGCCACGCTCGCCACCGAGCGCGACGTCGCCCTCGGGCGGTCGTATTTCCTCGGCCTGACGCCGCTCAAGCGGGGCGGAGCGCCCTGCCTCTCGTGCCACACGGTGCGCGGCATCGGGAGCGCCGTGCCCGGGGGGACGATGGCGAAGGACCTGACGAACGTCTTCGCGCGCCTCGGCGACGAGGGGCTCGACCGCGCGCTGGCGAGCCCGGCCTTCCCCCTCATGAACAAGGTCTTCACCGACCACCCGGTGGACCCGCCGGAGGTCTTCAGCCTCCGCGCGTTCCTCTACAAGGCCAACCTCGGCGGTGAGCCGGCCCGTGAGGACTCGTTGAGCATCGGACTCGTCTCGGGAGTCCGCACGATCGTCGTCCTCGTTCTCCTGAACGCGTTCTGGGCCCGCCGGCTCGGGGGCGTGCGCAGACCCCTCACGCACAAAAGGGAGCAGCCGTCGTGAAGTGGATCAAGGACCTGATCAGCCCGAAGACGCGGCGGTGGGAGGAGTTCTACCGGAACCGCTGGCAGCACGACAAGGTCGTCCGCTCGACGCACGGCGTCAACTGCACCGGCGGCTGCTCGTGGAACATCTACGTCAAGGAAGGGATCGTCACGTGGGAGATGCAGGCGCTCGACTACCCGCTCCTGGACCGCTCGCTTCCCCCGTACGAGCCGCGCGGCTGCCAGCGGGGCATCTCGTACAGCTGGTACCTCTACTCGCCCATCCGCGTGAAGTACCCGTACGTGCGCGGAGCGCTCCTTGACATCTGGCGCGAGGCGAAGAAGAAATACGAGGACCCCGTCGAGGCGTGGGCCTCCATCCAGGCCGACCCGAAGCTCAGGAGCCGCTACCAACGGGCCCGCGGCAAGGGAGGCTTCCGGCGCGTGGGCATGGACGAGGCGATGGAGATCGCCTCCGCGGCCAACGTCCACACCGCCCGGAAATACGGGCCCGACCGCGTGGCCGGCTTCTCGCCGATCCCGGCGATGTCGATGCTCTCTCACGCGGCCGGCTGCCGGTTCCTCCAGCTCTTCGGCGGCGTGAATCTCTCCTTCTACGACTGGTACAGCGACCTCCCGCCGGCCTCGCCCGAGGTCTGGGGGGAGCAGACCGACGTGGCCGAGAGTGCCGACTGGTACCACTCCAAGATGATCGCGGTGATGGGGTCCAACCCGAACATGACGCGGACCCCGGATTGCCACTTCCTCCCCGAGGCCCAGCACAACGGGACGAAGCTCGTCGTCCTCTCGCCCGACTTCGCGCAGGTCGGCAAGCACGCGGACCAATGGATTCCCGTGCACGCCGGGCAGGACGGCGCCTTTTGGATGGCGGTCAGCCACGTCATCCTGAAGGAGTTCTACGTCGAGCGGAGGACGCCCGCATTCGAGAAGTACGCTGCGCAGTACAGCGACGCGCCATTCCTCGTCGAGCTCGAGCCCGTCTCGCGCGGCTATCGCGCCGGGCGGCTCCTCACCGCGAGCAAGCTCGAGGATTACGCCGACGAGGAGAACGGCGACTGGAAATTCCTCGTCCTGGACGAGACGACGGGAAAGCCGAAGATGCCGGGCGGAGCGGTCGGGCACCGGTGGGGGAAGGACGAGGGCCGCTGGAATCTGAAGCTCGAGGACACGAAGACCGGCGAGCCGATCGCCCCGGCGCTGACGCTGCTCGGCCGGCACGACGAGCTTTCCCTCGTGGAGTTCGAGCAGTACGAAGCCGGAAACGTCGTCCTCCGGGCGGTCCCGTCGATGAAGGTGACCACGCGCGACGGGAAGAGCGTCCGTGTCACGACCGTCTTTGACCTCCTGGCGGCACGCCACGGCGTCGGGCGCGGCCTCCCGGGCGAATACCCCGAGAGCTACGACGACGCGGAGCTTTCGTACACGCCGGCGTGGCAGGAGAGGCTGACGGGGATCGACCGGAAGACCGTCCCCTCCTCCGCAC
>CALFNC010000367.1 GCA_937902605.1 uncultured Acidobacteriota bacterium
GAACGCGCTGTCGATCTTCCTTTCGATCGAGCTGATGATGAACGCGGTCAACCTCCTCTTCCTCGCCTATGCCCGAATGCGCGGCGACGCGGCCGGGCAGATGGTCGTCTTCTTCGTCATCGCGATCGCGGCCGCCGAGGCGGCGATCGGACTCGCGATCTTCGTCGCGCTCTTCCGGGCCCGCCAGACGGTTGACGTCGACAAGATCAACTTCCTGAAATGGTAGAGGGGACGAGACGATGACCTATCCGCTCTGGCTCATCCCGGCGATCCCCCTCGCGGGCTTCCTGGTGAACGGGCTCGTGGCCCTGGTCGCGGGATGGCAGCGCGCGTCGGCCCGGACCGCCGCCTGGCGGGAAGCCCACCCCGACGCCGGCCATGGCGACAATGCACTCGGCCACGGCGACGACCACGGGCACGACGACCACGGCCCAGCCCTCCCCTACTGGCAGCGCCTCTTCCACGGCGTCGTCGGCGTCGGCTCGACCGGCCTCTCAGGCGTCCTGGCGTTCGGCGTCCTCGTTCCGTACGTTCGCGAGTCGCTCGCATCCAAGGACGGGCTGCCGGCCGTCGTCGAGACGGCCTATCACTGGATGTCGGCCGGCCCGTACGTCCTCGACATCGCCTTCCGCCTCGACCCCCTGTCGGCGCTGATGCTCTCGTTCGTCACCTTCGTCGGGACGCTGATCCACCTCTACAGCATCGGGTACATGCAGAACGAGGAAGGGTTCGGCCGGTTCTTCTCCTACATGAACCTCTTCATGTTCTCGATGCTGACGCTGGTGATGGCCAACAGCCTCCCGGTCCTCTTCATCGGGTGGGAAGGGGTGGGGCTCTGCTCCTACCTCCTGATCGGCTACTACTACGACAAGGACTTCGCTGTTGCCGCCGGCAAGAAGGCGTTCATCGCGAACCGGGTGGGCGACTTCGGGATGGTCCTGGGAATCTTCGGGATCTTTTCCCTGTTCGGGACGGTGGACTTCTCGTTCGTCGACATGGCGCGGCAGCACGCGGTTAACGGCGGAGCGCCGCTTTCGGTCTACGCGGTCTGCCTCCTCCTCTTCCTGGGCGCCTGCGGCAAGAGCGCGCAGGTCCCGCTCTACGTCTGGCTCCCCGACGCCATGGCGGGCCCGACGCCGGTCTCGGCCCTCATCCACGCCGCGACGATGGTGACAGCGGGCGTCTATCTCGTCGCCCGCTGCAGCGCCGTCTTCGTCCTGGCCCCCGGCGCCCTGACGGTCGTGGCCTGGGTCGGCGCCGGGACCGCGATCTTCGCGGCCTCGATTGGCCTCGCCCAGAACGACATCAAGAAGGTCCTCGCCTACTCGACGGTCTCGCAGCTCGGGTACATGTTCCTGGCCTGCGGTGTCGGCGCGTTCGGCGCGGGAATGTTCCACGTCTTCACCCACGCCTTCTTCAAGGCATGCCTCTTCCTCGGCTCCGGCTCGGTGATCATGGCGATGCACCACGAGCAGGACATGAGGGCGATGGGCGGCCTGAAGCCGAAGATCCCGCAGACCTACTGGACGATGATGATCGCCACGGTGGCCATCGCCGGGATCCCGCCGCTGGCCGGCTTCTTCTCGAAAGACCAGATCCTCGGCGCGGCCTTCGGGGCGGGCCACCCGGCCCTCTTCGCGGTCGGCCTCGTGACCGCCGGGATGACCGCCTTCTACATGTTCCGCCTGGCGCGGATGACGTTCTTCGGGACATTCCGCGGTTCGGAGGAAGCGGAGTCCCACGTCCACGAGTCGCCCGCCACCATGACGGTACCGCTCTGGGTCCTGGCGATCGGCTCCCTTGGCCTCGGCTTCCTCGGCATCCCGGAGGTCCTGGGCGGGCACAACACCCTCATCGAGTTCCTTGCCCCGTCGCTGGCAGTGTCCCACCCGCACGAGGTCTCGAACGCGACCGAGTACCTCCTGATGGGAATGTCCGTCTTGGTGGCCGTCGCGGGGATCGCCCTCGCCTTGAGGTGGTATGGGGCCCCGGGCGCGACGTCCGAGGTCCCGAGCGTCCAGGCCGACGCCTTCTACCGGAAGACCGGCTTCCTCGGACCGGTCGTCGCCAACAAGTGGAACGTCGACGAGGGGATCGAGGCGCTCGTCCTCTCGCCGTTCCGGAAGATCGGCAACGTCCTCTGGCGCGGGTTCGACGCCCTCCTGATCGACGGGGTCATCAACGCCTCGGCCTTTATGGTCGAGCTGACCGGGGACCTCACCCGGTTCTTCACCACGGGAAACGTCCGAAACTACGTCCTGACGATGACGCTGGGCGTGCTCGCGTTCACTCTCTACGTCTGGATCCGGTAGGCCGCGATGACTGAATCCGCACCGTTCGACCTCCTCGGCGCCGACATCCTGACGACGCTCATCTTCCTACCGGCCGTGGGCGGGCTGCTGCTCGCCCTGGTCCCCGGCGGCGCGAAGAACGCGATCCGCGCGGCCGGTATCCTCTTCTCGGGTGCGACGCTCGCCGTCTCCGCCGTCGTCCTCCAGCGGTTCGACCCGCGGATCGTCGGCATCGAGGCCTTCCGCGTCGATCGCCCCTGGATCCCGCGGCTGGGCATCCGGTACCTTCTCGGCATCGATGGCCTCTCGCTATCGCTGATCCTCCTGACGACGGTCCTCTCGGTCTGCGTCCTCCTCGTGGCGTGTGGCCAGAAGATCGACCGCTGGAAGGGCTACGTGGCCGCCTTCCTCTTTCTCGAGACGGGGATGCTGGGGAGCCTCGTCGCCCTCGACGCGATCCTCTTCTACGTTTTCTGGGAAGTGATGCTGATCCCGATGTACTTCATCATCGGGATCTGGGGCGGCAAGAGACGCATTTACGCCACGATGAAGTTCGTCCTCTTCACGCTGGCGGGGTCGCTCCTGATGCTGATTGGCATCCTCTTCCTGGGCGGGGTCCACGCTCAGGCGACCCACTTCCAGAGCTTCTCGCTCCTCGATTGGATCCCGGCTGCCGCTTCCGGGGCGTGGCATCTGACGATACGCCAGGAGAACTTCCTTTTCTGGGCGTTCGCCCTCGCCTTCCTGGTGAAGGTCCCCCTCTGGCCGCTCCACACGTGGCTCCCCGACGCCCACGTCGAAGCGCCCACGGGCGGCTCGATCATCCTCGCCGGCGTCCTCCTGAAGCTGGGGACATACGGCCTCCTCCGGTTCGCCCTCCCGCTCTTCCCGGGCGCCACCGTCCGCTTCACGCCCTTCATCGCGGTCCTCGCGCTGATCGGGATTGTCTACGGGGCATGGGTAGCCGCGGCGCAGAAGGACATGAAGAAGCTGGTGGCCTACTCCTCGGTCAGCCACCTTGCCCTCGTCGTCCTCGGGATCATGGCGGGCAACGCGGCCGCGATCTCCGGCGCCATGTTCCAGATGATCGGCCATGGCCTGACGACCGGCCTCCTCTTCCTCCTGGTCGGCGTCCTCTACGAGCGGCGCCATACCCGGGAGATGGCCGACTACGGCGGCGTCGCCTCGCAGGTCCCGTTGACGACGACATTCTTCGTGATCGCCGCCCTCGGCTCGGTCGGCCTGCCCGGCCTGAACGGGTTCGTGGGCGAGTTCCTGATCCTGGGCGGCGTCTTCCAGGTGAGCGTCGTCTGGTGCGCGGTCGCCGCGACGGGAATGGTCCTGGGCGCGATCTACCTCCTGACGCTGATCCAGAAGGTCTTCTGGGGCCCCGAGACGAACTCCGCGAACAAGGGGCTCACCGACATGAATGGCTGGGAGCTGGCCGGATCGCTCCCGCTCGTGGTCGGGATCGTCTGGTTCGGCGTCGCCCCCGCTCCCCTGCTCAACCTGGTGCGGACGTCGGTCGACACCATCGTCCAGATCGCCCACCTGAGGATGGTCCCATGACCGCGAACCTCTCCTCCGCGGATCTCGCCGCTGTCGGCCCCGAGATCGTCCTGTCGGCGTTCGGGCTGCTGCTCGTCCTGCTGGACGCCTTCGCCCGTCCGCTCCGCCCCGCATTCCCGTACGTCGCCCTCACGGGGCTCTTCAGCGCGAACTGGGCGGGCCATTACCTCGGCGGCAGCTTCTTCTCGAAGGCGATCGAAGCCTCCGAGCTCACCCGCTTCGTCGACCTGGCCGCCATCGTCGCCGCCACGCTCGCCGTCCTGGGCGGGGCCGCCCTGCTGGAGCGAGACCGGAAGAACCAGGGCGAGTTCTACGCCCTCCTTCTCTGGTCGACGGCGGGCCTCATGCTCATGGTCAAGGGAGCCGACCTCCTCGTCGTCTTCATCGGCCTCGAGCTGATGTCGTTCGGCCTCTATGTCCTCGCCGCCTGGTACCGCGAGACCGCCGAGTCGGTCGAGTCGGCGATGAAGTACTTCCTCGTCGGGGCGGTGGCCTCGGCCTTCCTCCTCTTCGGCGTGGCGACCGTCTACGGCCGGGTGGGCTCCACGAACCTCATCGCGATCCGCGAAGCGGCGATGGGAGGCAGCCTCCTCCTCGACCCGCTCCTCTCCGCCGGGCTCCTCGCGATCGTGGCGGCCCTCTCCTTCAAGATCGCCCTCGTCCCCTTCCATTCCTGGGCCCCCGACGTCTATCAGGGGATGACGACACCGGCCGTCACGTTCCTCTCCACGGCCCCCAAGGCCGCAGCGATGATCGTCATGGTCCGGATCCTCGGCGCCCTCTCCCCGGCCGGTCTCGGTGACCCGTGGCAGCCGCTCCTCGGCATCATGGCGGTGGCGTCGATCCTCTTCGGCAACATCGTCGCCCTCTCTCAGCGAGACGTGAAGCGGATGCTCGCCTACTCGGGCATCGCTCAGATGGGGTACGCCGCCATCGCGCTGGCCACCTTCAGCTCCGACGCCCTGGAGGGCCTCCTCGTCTTCCTGGCCGGCTACATCCTCACGAACGCGGCCGCCTTCCTCTCCTCGGCCGTCCTCTCCGGCGGCGAGAAAGAGGCCCACCCCCTGAGCGACCTTGCGGGGATGGGGCGGCGGCGGCCCTTCGCGGCAACGATCCTGTCACTGTCGATGGTCTCGCTCGCCGGGTTCCCGCCGACCGTCGGGTTCATCGGGAAGTTCCTCGTCTTCCGCTCCGCGATCGCGGCCGGCCTGATGCCGCTGGCCCTCGTCGGTATTTTCGGCAGCCTCATCTCGGTCGGGTACTACTTCCGGGTCATCTACTTCCTCTGGATGAAGGAGCCGAGCCGCGAGGTGAACGTCCCCGAGGAAGATCCGCTCGCCGGAGCCGCCTATGTCCTCGTGGCGGCCGGAATCCTGGCGCTCGGCATCCTGCCGAAACCTCTCCTCGAGATCGCCCGGGCGGCCGCGGCCTCCGTGCCGTTCAGCCCCGTCCGCTGACGTGGCCAGGCGGAGGGACGGCGCGGTCTCGGAGGCGACCACCCACCGCCTCTCCCTGGTCCTCCGCGCCCTCCGCCGTTCGGCGGATTCTCCCGACAAACGTCTTGGCATCCTCCAGCCAGGCCAGGCGCTCGGCGTACGAGAGACGGAGCCAGGCTCGGTGCTTTTCGCACCAATCGTTCTCCCATCCTCCGGGGTCTCGAGGCTCGTTAACCGGCATTCCCGGGCCTCAGGCGCTCGATCTCCTCGAGGGCGCGGATGTCCTCGAGGTCCTTGGGACGGCCAGCCAGACTCTTCAACCGGATGAGGTCTGGAATCGACACAACCGGAATTCGAACGTCTCCGGCGATCGCCTCGACTCCCCTCGCCTCCATTTCGTCGAAGGGCAGAGGCTCCTCGACGAATAGATCCACGTCTGTCCCTGCGAACCGGGAGCTCCAGAGGGAGAAGACGGTCAGCCCCTTTTCACGGATCCACTTCTCACGTTCGGACGGGTCGGCGAAATCCTCGGCGTTCACCGGCGGACGTGGCGTGAAACCGAGGTTCTGGAGCGCGGAAATCGCGCGGTGAGCATTCGCGCTGTCCAGAGCCACGACGAGGTCGAGGTCGGCGGTGAACCGTAGATGTCCGTGGAGAACGACAGCTACGCCGCCAACGACGACGTACCGGACGCCCGCGTCGTTCAGCCCCGCAAGGATCGTCTCGATCGCGGTCCGGGTCACACGGAGAGTGTATTCCCGAGCGTAGTCTTCGCGCTGCCGGTCCTGGCCGGCTCCCTACCCCACCCAGAGGACGAGGCCTCGCCCGTTCGGCCGCCCGCGTCAGCCGCGGGTCCGCGGGGTATTCGGCACGTCGTCGAAGATCAGCCCGTCGCGGATCCGGATGATCCGCCGCATCCGCTCGGCGATGTCCTCCTCGTGCGTGACGACGATGATCGTGTTCCCCTGGGCGTTCAGCTCGTCGAAGAGCCTGATGATCTCCTCGCCCGTCGTCGAGTCGAGGTTACCGGTGGGCTCGTCGGCGAGGAGAAGCGCGGGGGTCGTCACGAGGGCCCTCGCGATCGCGACGCGCTGGCGCTGCCCTCCCGAGAGCTCGTTCGGGTTGTGGTGCGCCCGGTCCGAGAGGCCGACGTGCTCGAGCGCCCGCTCGGCCCTCTCGCGGCGCTCCTTCCGCGGGATGCCCGAGTAAACCAGCGGGAGCTCGACCTGCTGGAGGGCGCTGGTCCGCGGGAGGAGGTTGAACGTCTGGAAGACGAACCCGATCTCGCGATTCCGGACACGCGCGAGATCGTCGTCGCTCATCTCCTGGACCGCGTGCCCGTTCAGGAAGTAGGACCCGGCGGTCGGCGTGTCGAGACAGCCGATCAGGTTCATCAACGTCGACTTCCCCGAGCCGGACGGCCCCATGATGCCGACGTACTCGCCGCGCTCGATCGAGAAGGTGACTCCCCGGAGGGCGCGGACCTTCTCCTCGCCCACCACGTAGGTCTTCTCGAGCCCCTTCATGTCGATCAGGACCGGCTTGGGGCCGGGAGTCTCGCTCGTCATCCGATCATCCGTTTATCCAAACACGAGGCGCCAGCCGACCTTCGCGGCGACCCATAC
>CALFNC010000368.1 GCA_937902605.1 uncultured Acidobacteriota bacterium
GCCATTCGCCTTCTGCGGGGACCCCGCGGGGCCGAGCCTCGCCGGGCCTTCCCGCTGACCCACGGTTTCGTCGGGGCGACCGGCCTGCTAACCTTCGACGCCAGAGGCAACCGCTCTTCGTGAGGAGCTCCCGATGATTCCCCGCTTTCCTGAGCTGAAAGTCCTCCGCGCCGCCGACCCGGACCACCTGAAGGCCCCGTCGACGCGGCCGGTCGTGGCGGGGGGCGTGACGATCGGCGGCGCCGCCCCGGTCGTCATCGCCGGACCGTGCACGGTCGAGAGCCGGGAGCAGACGCTGGGAATCGCCCGCGCGGTCCGTGCGGCAGGCGCGAAGATGCTGCGCGGCGGCGCGTACAAGCCCCGGACGAGCCCGTACTCGTTCCAGGGGCTGGGACCGGAAGGGCTGGAGATCCTCGCTGAGGCCCGCGCCGAGACGGGGCTTCCGATCGTGACGGAGGTGCTCGACCCGCGCCTCGTGGAGCTCGTTGGCTCGACGGCTGACATGCTCCAGATCGGGTCGAGGAGCATGCAGAACTTCCCGCTCCTCGTGGAGGTAGGCAGGTTCGGCAAGCCGGTTCTCCTCAAGAGGGGGTTCGGCGCGACGCTGGAGGAGTGGGTCTACGCCGCGGAGTACATCGCCCTCCAGGGGAACCTCGACATCGTCCTCTGCGAGCGGGGGATCCGGACCTTTGCGAACGGTGCCTACGACCGGGCAACGCTCGACTTCGCCGCCGTTCACGCCGTCCGCCAGCTGACGCCGTTTCCGGTCGTGGTCGACCCGACGCATGCGGCCGGGGACGCCTCCCTCGTTCCCGCTCTCTCGGCAGCGGCACTGGGGCTGGGGGTCCACGGCCTCCTCATCGAGGTCGTTCTCCCGGGCGTCGACCTCGACCAGATCCGTTGCGACGGACGCCAGGGGGTGACGCCGGACGTCCTCCAGATGATCGTGGAGCGCGCGGCGCGCGAAGCCGCGGTCACGAGAGGCTGAAGACCAGGATCTGACGAGGTTGGGAGATCCCATGACGGACATCGACAAGCGCAATCTCATTGCTCAATGGGCCTTCGACACCCGGCCGGTGCTGCTCCGCTTCCATCTGTGGCTGGAGAACGTGGAGGTCGAGCGGGCCCAGGCAGAGCCGGTCTCGGCGTTCTCGTTCGCGCCCCGCGGCATCGCGCGGTGCCTAGCCATGACCTCCGCAGCCACGGCGCTCGGGACGCGGCTGTTCGGCGGGTTCGGCGAGGGAGCGGGCAAGGACAAGGCCACCCTCAACCAGGTGAAGAAGTCCGCGGACGCCATCAGCGCCTACGTGATGAGCGAGGGGCTCTGGCACCTGACGCGCACACTCCCCGAGAACCACGCCATCATGGTTTCGCTGGGGGAGGGGCTGATGCCCAAGGCGGGGGAGACGCCGGAGATGGGCGCGAATCCGCTTCTGGGCTTCGGCCGCGTCTACGCCCGCCCCGAGGTCGCGCGCATCGTGGACCGCCGCGTGCGCCGGCTGCTCAACGAGCCGGGGCACACGTTCGACCAGTTCTACGGTTGGCTCCAGAACCGGGGCATCACACTCTGGGGCGCCGCCGTCGACACGCTCGAAAACACCTCGCGCTTCGCTCAAGGGAAGACGACCGGCCCGATGGCGGTGCTCCACCTCTTCGACTCGCCCCTCAGAGTCTCACGCCCTTACGAGTCGTACATGGGCTGCCTCACGGTTCCCCGGCGCGTCGCGGAAACGGCCGACCGTGCCTCGTTGCTGCTCGACTACCGGACGCCGCGCCGGCAGGTGGCGGAGGCGATCGAAGCGGCCTACCCCGGCCTCCGCCGCGAGAACATCCATGTCTGGACGCTGCGAGGCAAGAGTCGCGTGGGGCGGTTGGGGAAGCTCTGGGAGGAGTGGCAGGAGCTGGGTGTACACCTCGTCGAGGATGGCTGGAAGGCCCCCTCGGGTTTCGAGGTGTTCACCGATTCGGGCACCTACGCCCCGACGTTCCTCGTGGGGAGCTGGAAGGACTCCTCGCGCGCCACCCACGTCTTCATCTGCGACGGCTACGCCGCCACCGCCGAGGCGATGCAGGCGGCCAGCCTCTCCGAGGTCCTGGACGTCGACGCCTCGATGGCGATGTTCTCCCCCAGCTTCGAGCTCCCTTGCGACAGCGAAGCGAAGTTGATGCAGCTCGACCCCGCCGCCCCCGATTTCGAGCAGAGAGTCGTGGAGCTGTTCGGCGGGCGCGAGGTCGAGGCGCGCAAGGTCCGCTCTTACGCGGACGCGATCCACGAGGCCAGGGCCTCGAACATGCCGCTCGGCCGGAGCTCGCTGCGAGCCGACGATTTCCTGCCCGGGAAGAACTGGCGGGTGCTCGCCAGCACCGGCTACATCTGCGACGACCCGTACACCGGAACCGCCGGCGTCACCCGGGTGGCCGAGGGGGTCTACCGGGTGACGACGGGGCTCGCCACGCACAAGGCCTCGAGCCACATCACCTTCACCTTCCGCCTGATGGAGCCTCTCGAGAGCGCGCGCCACGTCTTTAGCCCGCTGCTCGTGCGCTTCATGTCGGGAGTCGATCACACGACGCGGCCGGTGAAGATCTCCGACTCGGGCCGGATCCGCAACGAGCTACAGACAATGCTCTCCCAGGCCCTCGAGCACGACGGCGAGACCGTCCGGGTCTACTTCGATCGGATCGACGAGAACGTGATGCCGCGCGAGAAGCAAGAGGTCATCCGCGGCGTGCTCCAATGGTACCGGTCCAACCACCCGGCGTGGTTCAGCTGGCTAGAGATCGCCTGAAAGAAGAACCGAGGCTGAAGAGCAGGACCTCCGAGGGCTCGCGGGCCAAGATCTCGAGCCGCCGTTCGTCCGAGACCGAGGCCCCGTCCCCGGCGGTGAGCGCGTGCCCGTTCAGCCGGACCGCTCCGCGCGCCACCTGCAGCCAGGCGTGCCGTACCGCCGGGAGGGCGTGGACGAGCTCTCCTCCGGATTCTGGAGCGCCGACGTAGAGTTCGGCGTCCTGGTGGACCGTCACCGATCCATCCCGTCCGTCGGGGGACGCGACGAGGCGGAACTGCCCGCGGAGGTCGGCCGCCGCGACCGAGATTTGCTCGTAGGACGGCTCGAGGCCGCGCTGGGATGGCGCGATCCAGATCTGGAGGAAGTGGACGCTCTCGCGGTCCGAGGCGTTGAACTCGCTGTGGGTGACGCCGGTGCCGGCACTCATCCGCTGGACGTCGCCGGGACGGATGACGGAGCCGTTGCCCATCGAGTCGCGGTGCTGGAGGGCCCCCTCCAGGACCCACGTGACGATCTCCATGTCGCGGTGCGGGTGGGTCCCGAACCCCTCGCCGGGGCGGACGCGATCCTCGTTGATGACGCGAAGCGTCTGGAAACCCATATGGGCCGGGTCGTGGTAATCGTCGAAAGA
>CALFNC010000369.1 GCA_937902605.1 uncultured Acidobacteriota bacterium
AAGTTCCCCGGCCTTTTCGAAGCTCCTGAGCGGGACGAGCGGGCTACTTGAGGCGCGCCTCGGCGGCGTCCCAAGCGATGTTCTTGAAGAACGCCGCGATGTAGTCGGCGCGCTTGAGGCCGTAGTCGATCATGAAGGCGTGCTCGAAGACGTCCAGGATCAAAACCGGCGTGCAGCCCACCAGGTGTCCCGCGTCGTGCTCGTTGACCCAGACGTTGAAGAGGGCGCCGGAGGCGTTGTCCTGGAACAGGATCACCCAGCCGACGCCCCGCATCGCGCTGGCGCCGCGGAAGTCCTTCTCCCACGCCTCGATGGAGCCGAAGGCCGCCTTCAACACCTTGCCGAGCTTGCCGTCCGGGTTGATCGGCTTCGCCCCCCCCATGTTCCCGAAATAGAGCTCATGGAGGCGCATGCCGTTGAACTCCCAGCCGAAGCGGCGCTTGAGCTCGGCATACTCGGGCTCAGCGAACTTCCCCTCGAATGCGGCCATGGCCGTGAGCTTGTCGGCCAGCTTGTTGGTGTTGGTGACGTACCCCTGGTACAGCGTGAAGTGGTTCTTCAGGAGGGTCTCGCTGAAGCCTTCCATCCCGAGCAGGGAGGAATAGTCCTTGGCGGCGTATGCCATTGCGGGTCTTTCTCCTTTCCGTCTAAGGGGGATTACGCGATCGCGGCCTGACGGGCGTCCATCGCCCGCCGGACCATCGCTACGATACCCCCTGCCATCATCAGGTAGAAGCCCCCCCACACGAGCGAGATCAGCGGCTTGTGCGTGATGTCGACCGTGAAGTTCTCGGGGGTGGCCGGCTGCCCCGGCTCGTACGCCTGGGGCGACAGGTAGAGGTCGCCGAGGAAGGTCGACTGGACGTCGGGGTTCGCCATCATCTGCCGCGTCCGCTCGTTCTGGTACATCTTGGGGTAGGCCTTCCAGACGGCGCCGCCCGCGGTCTTCACCTCGACCTCCATCGCCTGCTTCGCGCGGCGGTCCTCCAGCTTGGTCTGGTCGAGCTCGCCGGGTTGCTTCACCACGCCGTCCTCGTTGACGAAGATCGCGCGGATGAACGTCATTGTGTGCCGCCCGATCTGGACCGGCTGTCCCTTCACGAGCGTCACCTGCGCCTTCCGCTCATAGACGCCCGAGACGAGGATGCCGACCAGCATGATGGCGACCCCGACGTGGGCGAGGTAGCCCCCCATCGTCTTGATCGCCTTGCGGCGGACGAAGAGGACGATCGTCTCGGCGTTGGCAGCCAGGCCGAAGCAGGCGGCGGTGATGATGACCAGGTCCTTGGCACTACGGACCCCGGCGACGAAGGCGACGACGCCGCCGGCGATGCCGATTGCCAGGGCGGTGACGCTTTTCTTGCCGATCGACGCGAGGGTCTCACCCTTCCATGAGATGAACGGGACGAGGGCGATCAGGAAAGCGATCAGCGCCGCGATTGGCGTGTGGGTGACGGTATAGAAGCTGGTCGCCACCTGCGACGCCTTGCCCGTCACCCGGGTCAGGATCGGTGCCGACGTGCCGAGGAGGATGACGAGACCCGACGCGCAGAAGAGGGTGACCGACAGGATGAAAAGGACCGACCGGGAGAGGAACGGCTCCTCGACCGGCTTCCCCTCGGCATCGAGCGGCTGCTCGGTCGGGATCTCCTTCCAGCGCCACGCGAGGAGGCCGAGGCCGCCGAAGAAGAAGACAACGATGATCCCGACCAGCCAGCCGGTGATCCCTAGGTCGACGAAGGAGTGGACGGAGAAGTCGGCCAGGACCCCGGAGCGGGTCAGGAACGTCCCGTAGAGGATGCAACAGAAGGCGAGGATCGCCAGGATCAGGTTGATCTTCCGGTGCTTCTCGCGGGTCCTCTGGAGGACCATCCCGTGGACGAGGGCGACGGTTGCGAGCCACGGGACGAGCGACGTGTTCTCGACCGGATCCCACGCCCAGTAGCCGCCCCATCCGAGCGTCTTGTAGGCCCAGTAGCCGCCCATCAGGATGGCCGTCCCGAGGGTCACCAGGGTGAAGAGGGCCCACGGCATCGCGCGGACCACCCAGCCGTCCCACCTCTTCTTCCACATCGCGGCGATCGCGAAGGCGAACGGGACCGAGAGCGACGCGAAGCCGGCGAACATGACTGGCGGGTGGATGACCATCCAGGGGTCCTGCAGGAGTGGGTTGAGGCCCGACCCGTCGGGCGGCACCTGCTCGAGGAAGCGGAACGGCGGCTGCTTGGCCAGGATCGCCACGATCCCGAGGAAGCTCAGGACGTAGACGATCATCACGGGCGGTTCCTGCTCCCGGGCTGTCCGGATCACGAAGAAGCCGATGACGGCGCCCCAGAAGAGCCAGAGCATGAAGGAGCCTTCCTGCCCGGCCCAGAAAGTCGAGAGGAGATACCGAGATCGGAAGAGCACACGTCTGAACTCCAGTCACGCCAATATCTC
>CALFNC010000370.1 GCA_937902605.1 uncultured Acidobacteriota bacterium
CCTTCGGCCGTCCGCTGAGCCTGACGCTCGTCCCGGTAGACGTCGCGTCCCTGGTCGACGGGACGCTCGCCGACCTGGCCGAGACCGCCGCGCAGGCACGCGTCGACGTCGCCAGCGAGATCGATCACGAGCTGCCAAGGGTCCAGGCCGACGGCTCGCTCCTGAAGTCGGCCGTGTGGAACCTGGTCCAGAACGGCATTCAGGCGATGGAGCGGACGGGCGGCACGCTCTCGGTCACCCTCCGAAGAGAGGACACCGGCGAGGAGGGGCCGGCGCGCGTTGCCTTGACCGTCTCGGACTCCGGGCCAGGGATCGCCCCGGAGGACCTCCCCCACCTCTTCGAGCCCTACTTCTCGAGGAAGGAAGGGGGCCTCGGCCTCGGCCTCGCGATGGTGAAACGGATCGTGCAGGAGCACGGCGGGCGGGTGGAGGTCGAGAACCGCGCGCCCGAAGGGGGAGCGGTCTTCCGGCTCACCCTTCCACTGACCGGGGGTACTCTTCCAGCGTGAACTCCCCCAGTACACCCCGAGCCCACGTCCTCGTCGTCGACGACGAGAAGCACCAGAGGGAGTCCCTCCAGATGATCCTCGAGGACGAGGGCTACCGGGTGACCGTCGCCGCCGACGGGCGCGAGGCGCTCTCCCGGGCAGCCGAGGCGCGGCCCGAGGTGGTCCTCACCGACCTGAAGATGCCGGGCCTGTCAGGGATGGACGTCGTCAAGAGCCTCCACGAAGGCCCTCTCCCGCCGAAGATCATCCTCGTCACCGCCCACGGGTCGGTGGAACGAGCGCGCGAGGCACACAAGCTCGGCGCCTTCGACTACATGTCCAAGCCGGTGGTCGCGGACGAGCTCCTCTTCCGGGTCGAGAGGGCCCTCGAGTCGTATCACCTCACCGAGAAGACACTCCGCCTGGAGCGCCGGCTCAAGGGAGACGGCCTCGAGGCGATCGTCGGGGAGAGCCCCTCGATGCGAGAGGTCTTCCGCCTCGTCGAAAAAATCGCCCCGACGACCTCGACAGTCCTGATCCGCGGGGAGTCCGGGACCGGCAAGGAGCTGGTGGCCCGCGCCATCCACGCGCGCTCGCAGCGGGCCGGAAAGCCGTTCCACGCGATCAACTGCGCGGCGATTCCCGAGAACCTCCTCGAGAGCGAGCTGTTCGGCCATGAGCGAGGCTCCTTCACGGGGGCGGATTCCCGGAAGATCGGCCTCTTCGAGGTGGCCAGCGGCTCCACGCTCTTCCTCGACGAGATCGGCGACCTCTCGTTGCCCCTCCAAGGGAAGATCCTCCGCACCCTGCAGGAGAAGGAGGTGAAACGGGTCGGCGGCAACGAGACCATCCCGGTCGACGTCCGCGTCGTCGCCGCGACGAACCGCGACCTGGAGGCGATGATGAAGGCCGGCCTCTTCCGCGAGGACCTCTTCTACCGCCTCAACGTCATCCCGATGGTCCTTCCGCCCCTCCGCGAGCGGACATCGGACGTCCCGGCGCTCGTGACCCGTTTTCTCGAGAAGGTCAACACCGCCCATGGCACCGCGGTCACCCGCTTCGAGCCGGCGGCGCTCGACCTCCTCTGCGCCCACAGCTGGCCGGGGAACATCCGGCAGCTCGAGAGCGTGGTGGAGCGCGCCGTCCTCCTCTCGGAAGGAGAGACCATTCACATGGAGGACCTCCCCCTCGAGATCCGCCACCAGACCGCACCAGCGGCCCGACCTTACGGGTTCGAGATCCCCCCGGACGGAATCGACATCGAGGAGTTCGAGCGCCAGCTGATCGTCCAGGCGATGGAGCGCTCGACCTGGGTGATCGCCAAGGCCGCGCGCCTCCTCGGGCTAACGTACCGGACGCTGCAGTACCGGCTGGAGAAGTTCGGGCTGCGGCGCCCCGCGTGAAGGGAGGCCCACCCATCGTCCTCTCCACACTGATCCTCCTCGCCGCCACCGCCGCCCCCCCCGCGGCCCGGGCCACGCCCACGCCGGTCCCGGTCCGGACGATCGTCGGGAGCATCGTCTCGGTGGACCGTGCCAAGGGCGAGGTGGTGATCTCCGAGAGCGTCTCCCCGACCCGTCAGGCGAAGCATCGCGCCGAGACAATCATGCTTCGGCTGGACGCCTCGACCCGGCTCTCCCGCGGGAAAACCCCCGTGAGTCTCGAAGATCTCGTGCCGGGCGACCAGGCGGTGGCCCGCTACCTCGGGTCCGCCGCCTCCCTCAAGGCCGTCTCCATCCGCCTCGCGGACCCCGTCCGGCCGGTTCCCACCCCCACTCGGTCTCCGTCCTGAGCTACGTCGCGAAAGCCGGATCGGCCTTCGCGACGTAGCATCTCTCGCAGGAGGGCCGATGGCCGAAAGACCGAACACGCTTGGTGAGCTGATCGAGACGGGGTACCGGCCCCGGTCGGTCCGCGAGGAGATCCGCGAGAACCTGGTGGAGGCGCTCCGGGATGGGCGCAACCCGTTCCCCGGGATCCTCGGGTACGACCGGACCGTTCTCCCCGCGCTCCACAACGCGCTCCTGGCACACCACGACATCGTGCTCCTCGGCCTTCGGGGGCAGGCGAAGACCCGCATCCTGCGGGCGCTGGTCGGCCTGCTCGACGAGGTGGTTCCCGTGATCGCAGGGTCGGAGCTGAACGAGTCGCCCTTCGCACCGTTCACCAAGTACGCGCGGCGAATCGCCGCCAGTGCCGGCCCAGACCTCCCCATCGAGTGGCTCGGGCGGGAGGCCCGCTACCGGGAGAAGCTCGCGACTCCGGATGTGACCATCGCCGACCTGATCGGAGACATCGACCCGGTGAAGGCGGCCACGCTGAAGAAGTCGTTTGCGGACGAGGATGTCATCCACTACGGGATCATCCCCAGGACGAACCGCGGGATCTTCGCGATCAACGAGCTGCCCGACCTCCAGCCGCGCATCCAGGTCGGCCTCCTCAATATCCTCGAAGAGCGCGACCTGCAGATCCGGGGCTTCCCGATCCGGATCCCGCTCGACATCCTGATGGTCTTTTCGGCGAACCCCGAGGACTACACGAACCGCGGCAACATCATCACGCCGCTCAAGG
>CALFNC010000371.1 GCA_937902605.1 uncultured Acidobacteriota bacterium
GATATTGGCGTGACTGGAGTTCAGACGTGTGCTCTTCCGATCTATGCGCCCAGGCTCTCCGGCCGCCCTTCGGCTCGAGCGAGACTGCGAGGACGACTGCCAGCGGCAGCGGCGCGGCGGCCGACAGCGGCGAGAAGAGCGAGACGAGGCTCTGGAACACTCCGGAGAGGAGGAAGACGCAGGACCCGGCGACCGCAGCCGTGCGCGTCAGCCCGATCCAGCGGAGGGCCGCAAAGACGGCGAGCACCGCTGCCGAGGCGTTCAGGAGGTTCAGGAATGTCGGTCCAACGGCAACGACGAGCGGGCCGAGCGGCCAGAAGACAGCTGCGTTCGGATTCGCCGCGAACGCCCTGCCGTTCGACATCCAGTCATTCCAGGCAGGGAACTCGCCTGACAGGAGGAGCCTCCGCATGACGTGGCGAAGCGGGACGAAGAAGTAGCCGGTGTCGCGAAAGTAGGCGACCGAACCGAGAAGGAAGGCGTGGAACCGAACGGCCACGACGCCAAGGACGGCGGCGACGGCCAGCGCCGTCAGGAGAGGGCCGCGCGGACCCCGAGCCTTCACGTTTTCCGGGCCAGGACGAGGAGCGACATCCCAAACGAAGGCGCGCTCTTCTCCTCGAGCCTCAGGAACGGGAGGATTCCCCGGAACGCCGCCAGCTGCCCCTTCGGGAGGACCCGGCGCTTGAGCAGCTTCGAGTTGAGCCACCAGCCGAGCACGCCGGGACGGTTCAGGTAGCGGATTCCCTCCACGGCGAACCCGGCCTCCTCGACCATCGCCTTCAAGGCGTCCCGGTCGTAACGCCGGAAGTGACGCAGGTGGACGTCCAGCGTCCCATAGAGCGATGGCATCGCCGGGACGAGGAGGACCAGGTGACCGCCCGCCCCGAGAACCCGAGCGAATCCCGACATGGCGCCCTGGTCGTCCTCGATGTGCTCGAGGACGTTGAGACAAACGACCGTGTCGATCCGCTCACCGGCCAGGTCGTCGGCGTCGGCCTCGGAGAGCGGAAACTGGAACGAGCCGATCCGGACGTTCGACCGCCCCTCGTACCTCGTCCGGAGCTCGCGGACGTAGTGGGGCTCGATGTCGGACGCCACGACCCGCTTCCGGTCGTCGAAGAAACGGGTCTGGTTTCCAACCCCAGACCCCACCTCCAGGATCCGCTGGCCGAGATATCCGTCGAACCGGGCGTGGAGCCAGGCGTTGTAGGGCCCCAGGTGCGACATCCGCCGGAGCGTGATGGCGCCGATGTCGTTCTTCGGAGCCTCCCAGCGGAAGTACTTCAGGATCGTCCAGACTGCCTGGAACGCGTCCTTCAGGCCGATCTTCTTCCCTTCCTCGTACGTCCGCCCGTGATAGGAGATCGGCACCTCGAAGATCCGGGCCTTGAGGCTCGCCACCTTGCACGTGATCTCGGGCTCGATCCCGAAGCGCTTCGACTCGAGGTCGAGGCGGTCGACGATCTCGCGGGTCATGGCCTTGTAACAGGTCTCCATGTCGGTCAGGTTCAGGTTCGTGAAGACGTTCGACATGAGCGTCAGCATCCGGTTCCCGACCGTGTGCCAGAAGTAAAGGACGCGGTGCCCCTCCAGCGTCCCGAGGAAGCGCGAGCCGTAGACGACGTCCGCCTCGCCGTCCAGGATCGGCCGGAGGAGGACCGGATACTCGCGCGGGTCGTACTCGAGGTCGGCGTCCTGGATTAGGACGATATCCCCCGTGCAGGCCCTCATCCCGGTCCAGACGGCGGCTCCCTTTCCCATGTTGACCGGCTGGAAGATCGCCCGAACTCCGTTCGTCCCGTCCAGCTCGCGGAGGATGTCCCGGGTCCCGTCCTTCGACCCGTCGTCGACGACGACCAGCTCCTTCTCGATCGGCCCGAGGTCGACGGCGAGGACGCGGCCGACGATCTCACGGAGCGTCTTCCGCTCGTTGTAGGCCGGCATGACGATCGACAGCTTCATCTTGGAGAATCCTCTCGCCCCGCGATCTGTACGATGTGAATCGAGTATCCCACGCGGCCGACTCTCCGCCCGTGCGCGACCGCCTCGCGCAGCCGTTGGTAACCGGCCGCCGCCCGCTCCTGTCCCCTGCAGGCCAGCGCCTCCGGTCCCGCCGCGAGGAGGTACGACGAGACCGCCCAAAGTCCCGGCGTCACCTCACCCGCCACCGGGTCGAAGAGCCGGGCCCGGGGAAGCCGGTAGCGCGGCGAGTCGCCGCCGAAGTAAGCAACCGTCAGAGCGCCCTCGTCAACGCCGAGGGCTGGCAGGCTCCGCGCCAGCCGTATGAGGTCCTGTCCCCAGTCGAGGTTGCTGTCGTTCAGCCACCGCTCGCCCTGGGCCGGGCCGCCAGCCGCCACGTTGAAGAACGAGATCTCGAACGGGTGGACGGCGAGAGTCTCCGCAGCCTGCAGCACCCCGCAAGCAAGAAGGACCGGCATGGCCAGCCGGGGAGCGGCGCGGAAGAGGATCACCACCACCGCCACCACCAGCAGAGGCACCGCCGGGAGCATGTGGCGAATCCCGATGTTGTATGAGGCCCACGTCCCCGACACGAACAAGAAGAAGACTGGCGCCAGGAGGATGGCCTCCAGCCGCGAGGGCCTCAGCCGCCGGCCCAGCGCGGCAGTGAACGCAGCAGCGAGCACCCCGGCTAGCCCAACGGCGAGCGCGATCGCGAGCAGCAAGAGGAGCCCCAGCGAGCTCTTGACGAGGAACGCGACGAAGAAGTACTCGGGGAACCCCTCGACCGAGAGCTTCCCGCGGAGAACATTCACCCCGCCCCCGACCTGGTTCTGCGCCGCCACGCCCACGAGCCCGGCGGCATAGTGCCCCGCCGCGGGAGAGAGGCGGGAGAGGGAGGCGAGCGTCTCGATCCGCGATTCCGAGATGCTGCGGGACTTGAGGAAAAGGCGGACCGACTGCTCTGCCTCGGCCGAGGACATCGCCCGCGTCGCCACGCCGCCCACCGACAGCACCGTTCCGGCCGCGACCACCCCTGCGAGGGCCAGGCCGGCCAGTGGCCGGTAGCGATCCCCGAAGGGCCTGCTTCCGTCCCT
>CALFNC010000372.1 GCA_937902605.1 uncultured Acidobacteriota bacterium
TGGCGGGCATCAAGCGGCTGGCGGCGGGTGAGATGCGCGGTCGCATCAGCGTCGACGTGATCGGCGGATTCTGACGAATAGCGCACGTTGGGCGCGGCTGCCTCGAAGAACACAAAACGCAGCCCTAACTTACGCTTGCATCCTACGCCGCCGTCACGGAGGCAGCCCCCATGACTTGCCTCGGCCCGGATCACCGGTTTGGGACTGCACCCCTTTGCGGATCCCGCCGTCGGTCGTACATGGCCCGCCCTAGGCGCAGCGACTCCTCGGGAAGCGGGACGGCGCCGCCCGTCCGGAGCGCCTCAACGTAGGCGCGTGCCGTGGACTCCATCGTCAGCGCCACGTGCAGGGCTTCGGCCAGGTCCCTCCCCACGCAGACGTTCCCGTGATTCGAAAGAAGCGCGCCCGCCCGGTCACCGAGCGCCCGCACAACGTTCGCGCCCAGCTCGTCCGTTCCGGTGAACGCGTAGTCGGCGACTTCGACCGTCCCGCCGAAGTAGACGACCATCTCGTCGATGATGGGAGGAAGCGGCTTCCGGAGGGCCGACAGCGTCGAGACGTAGGGCGAGTGGGTGTGGACGATCGCGTCGACATCCTGGCGGTGCCGGTAGATAGCGAGGTGCGTCGGGAGCTCGCACGACGCGCGGAAGGTCGACTCGATCGCCGCGCCTGACTCGATGCTGACGACGACGACCTGATCGGGCGTCATCACGTCGTACGGAATCGAGGTCGGCGTGATCGCGATGGCCCTCGCGAGGGGGTCCCGGACTCGCGCGCTGACGTTGCCGGCCGAGGCAACGACGAGCCCGGCCTCGCACATCTTCTTCGCGAGGACGAGTATGGATTCGCGCTCCGCCCGGAATCGATCCTCTGGCATCTTGCTGGCCTCCCCCAAGACCCCGCGTGTATTCTCCTACACAGAGGGGAAGCCTTGTCCAACGCTCTCTTGGTCTACCCGGAGCTTCCGCCGACGTACTGGAGCATGAAGTACGCGCTGCCGTTCATCGGCAAGAGGGCTGCCATGCCGCCGCTCGGCCTCTTGACCGTGGCGGCACTGCTCCCGGAAGATTGGACGGTCTCGCTCGTTGACATGAACGTGGAGCCGCTCTGCGCCTCGGCCGTTGCCGCCGCCGACTTCGTCTTCCTGTCGTCGATGATCATCCAGAAGGAGTCCTTCGAACGGGTCGTCCGGATCTGCAACGAGCTCGGGACGAAGGTCGTGGTGGGCGGGCCGCACGCGACGAGCTCTTTCGAACGGATCTCCGGGGTCGATCACTTCGTCCTGAACGAGGCGGAGACGACGCTCCCTCCCTTCCTGGAGGATCTCGCCCAGGGAAAGCCGAAGCACATCTACCGAGACGCCGCCAGGCCCGACATCACCTTGACCCCGCCGCCGCGTCTCGATCTGCTCCGCAGGAAGCGGTATTCGACGATGGCCCTCCAGTACTCCCGTGGCTGCCCTCACTCGTGCGAGTTCTGCGACATCATCGAGCTCTTCGGCCGCCGGCCCCGGACGAAGACTCCGGTCCAGCTCCTGAACGAGATGAACCTCCTCTACGAGCAGGGAGGGCGCGGCTCCCTCTTCATCGTGGATGACAACTTCATCGGGAACGTGAAGGAGGTCAAGGCGCTCCTGCCCGTCGTTGCCGCCTGGCAGCGTGAAAGGGGCTACCCCTTCGCCCTCTTCACCGAGGCCACCCTCGGCCTGGCCGAAGACGCTGACCTGATGGACCTGATGGTGAAGGCCGGATTCAACATGGTCTTCCTGGGCATCGAGACTCCCGATCGCTGCACGCTCGCGTCGACCGGCAAGAAGCAGAACCTCAGGTCGGACATGCTTTCGAGCGTCCACGCGATTCAGCGGAAAGGAATGGAGGTCTCGGCGGGCTTCATCGTAGGGTTCGACACCGATCCCGACGACATCTTCGACCGCCAGATCCGCTTCATCCAGGATTCCGGCATCCCCTCCGCCATGGTGAGCCTCCTGACGGCCCTTCCCAACACACAGCTCCACCGACGACTCCAGTCGGAAGGGCGCCTCGAGGGAGCTTCCACTGGAGGCAACAACACACACGACCTTCGTCTGAACTTCGTCCCGAGGATGGACCTTGGGAAGCTCCTCGACGGCTACAAGCGGGTCCTTTCCGAGATCTACGAGCCGCGCCGGTACTTCGACCGCTGCCTCGATCTGCTGAGGGCCTTGAAGACTCACGAGACGTCCAGCAGGAGGATCTCCGTCACCGAGGTCAAGGCGTTCGCCCACTCCCTCCTTCGACAGACGTTCTCGTCTTACTCCTTCGCCTACTGGAGATTCCTGCTTCGTGCGGCTCTCGCCAGGCCCCGGATGCTGGCCGAGACCGTGACGATGGCGGTGAAGGGGCACCACTACTTCAAGATGACGAAGAACTTGCTGGAGGTAGACCGGTTCCAGCAGAACCTGGAGAAGCTGGCGTCCACTTTCGAGGAGAAAGTTCGGGAGCTGTCCGAGGAGGATCTCGAGGCGAGGCTCGCCGAGCTGAGGGCCTACCGGGACAACGTGGTGTCCCGGCTCCGCACGAGATACCGCCGGGTCGACGTCGATTTCCGCGCCCACGCCGAGGAGGCCGTTTCGCGCTACCTGGCCTTCACCGAGGCCCTCCTCTCCGAGCTCCCGGCGAGATAACCTCAGCACCTCCGGAGAGCCGTGATGGTCGCCTCGGCCGACTCGCCCGGCCGGGAGGGGCCGCGACCGCGTTCCGGGCGCTCCGTCGTCGGGAAACGTCGAACCGGCCGGCAACGTGTGGATAGGGGGCAACGACGCCACCGACAACCAGATACTCAAGTTCACCAACGACGGCAAGTTCCTGCTCCAGATCGGGCATGCGGGCGCTACCGAAGGCAGCAATTCGACCACCCAGCTCGGTCGCCCCGCGCACATGGAGCTCGATCCCGCGGCCAACGAGCTCTTCGTCGCCGACGGCTACCAGAATAGGCGAGTGATCGTCTTCGACGCCACGACGGGCGCCTACAAGCGGCACTGGGGCGCCTACGGTAAGACCCCCGATGACGCCAAGCTGCCGCTGTACAACACCGCGTCGCCGCAATTTGGCTACCCCATGCACTGCGTGCGCCAGACGAACGACGGCCTGCTCTACGTGTGCGAC
>CALFNC010000373.1 GCA_937902605.1 uncultured Acidobacteriota bacterium
TGCCGAAGCTGGCCGACCAGGCGGCCGTGGCGTTCGACGCCGTCGTCCTGACGCACCCGCATCCAGACCATTCCAGGGGCCTCGTCGCCGTCATCGGCCTGATGCCGGTGAAGGCTCTCTACGTCTCTCGTGGGGCGCCTCGGAACGAGTTCCTCGACGAGCTCCTGGAGGTGGCCCGGCGGAGAGGCGTCCCGATCCGGCGAACCGGAGCCGGCGAGCAGATACGGGCAGCCGGACTGGAGCTCGACGTGCTCCACCCGGGACCCGATCCGTACCCTCGGTCAGTTGAGAACAACAGCTCCCTCGTCCTCCGTTTCACCCTCGGCTCCCGGAGAGTCCTCCTGACGGGAGACATCGAGCGTCTCGCGGAAGAAGACCTGGTCGCCGGCGCCGTCCCACTGTCGGCTGACCTGCTGAAGGTCTGCCATCACGGAAGCCGGACCTCCACGACCGCGACGTTCCTCCAGGCCGTCTCTCCTCGCGCCGGCGTGATTGGTGTGGGACGCCATAACAGCTTCGGGCACCCCAGCGCCCAGGTCCTCGAGCGCCTCCAGGCGGCGAAGGTCCGGGTCTTCCGGACGGACGTCGACGGAGACATCGCTTTTCGGTTCGAGCATGGGCGAATGCTGCCCCTCTTCCCGACCGTCGTGGCAGGGAGCCGAGGGTGAGGAGGCCCCGAGGAGTTCTCGCCATCGTCGGCGCGAACGCGACCGGGAAGAGCTCCCTCGCGGTGGAGGTGGCCCTGCGCCTGGGCGGCGAGATCATCTCGGCCGACGCTTTCGCGGTTTATCGCGGGATGGACGCCGGGACCGCAAAGCCCTCGCCGGAGGATCGGCAGAAGGTCCCTCACCACCTCGTCGACGTGCGGGACCCGCGGGAGCCGTTCAGCGCGGGGGAGTTCAGCCGTCTGGCCCGCGAGGCGGCGCGGCAGATCCTGGGGCGAGGACGCCTCCCGATTCTCTGTGGCGGCACCGGTTTCTACATCCGGACGTTCTTTACGGGCCTCTTCGAAGGGCCCACCCGCGACGAGCCGCTGCGACGGGCGCTGGAGGCCGCGGGACGGCGCCGGCCTGGGCTTCTCAAACGGATGATCGATCTGCTTGACCCGGAGAGCGGAACAAAGATCCTGCTGAACGACGCCGCCCGCGCGATCCGGTACCTCGAGATCGCGATCCTGACCGGGAAGCACCCTTCGAAGCTCTTCCGCCAGTCGCCGGGACCGCGCTGGGATCTGCCGTCCCGGAAGGTCCTCCTCGCCTTGCCGCGGGTCCGGCTGTATGAAAGAATTGAGCAGCGTTTCCACGGCGCCATGTCCATCGGTCTTCCGGGCGAGGTGGGGAAGCTTCTGGAGGACGGCCTCCCAGTGACGGCGCCGGGAATGAACGCCATCGGGTACCGGGAGACGGTCGACCTCGTCGAGGGGCGGATCGACCGGAGGGAATGGGAGGAGAGGGTCATTGGGGCGACACGGAGGTTCGCCAAGCGACAGGAAACGTGGTTCCGGAGGGAGCTGGATCTCATCCGGGTCGACGCGGAGCGAGAAGACCTGGTCGATTTCGTGCTCGCACAGAGCGAGCCTTTATTTTCTTGAGGGAAGAGGAGAGAAATGAGCGGAAAACCTCCCATCAACGTGCAGGACGGCTTTTTCTACGTGCTCCGCAAGGACAACACGCTCGTCGAGGTGACTCTCCTCTCCGAGCGGAAGAAGATCGGCCGGATCCGGCGGTTCGACAAGTACGCGGTGGTCCTCGAATCCGAGGGACGCGAGGAGATGATCTACAAGCACGCGATCGCGTCCGTCTCTCCGGTCCCGGGGGGAGCGCCGGCCCCGACGCCCGTCCGTCCCCCCGCGGTCTAGGTACCAAGCCGGAGAGCTTTTCTCTCGGCGTGAGCCTTTTCACCGCATGCTGCCGGATCGCGGTAGGAGGGCTCGCACTTCTCGTCGCGACAGGGCTCTCCTCATGTGGAGGGCCGGTCGCCTCCTCCGCCTCGGGCCTGGGCGGAGGCCTGTCCACCGCGTTCGCGCTCCGAGACCCACGCGCCGGGGCGCCAACGGACCTCGTCCAGCGGGCGGACCAGGTGCTGCTCGACGACGGCATGGCCGCTCTCCGCTCGGGATCGCTGTCACGAGCCGGAAAGCTGTTTCGGAAAGGCGACGCGCGGGCCCCCAAAGGGGTGTTCCTCCTCGGCCTCGCATACGTCGCCCTCGCCGAGGGCAAGTCGGAGGAGGCCGAGTTGCTGCTAGGCCCCCTCCTCGAAGGGCGCCGCGCGCTGCCTGCTGCGATCGAGGCGATGGCCGACCTCGACGCCTCCCTCGAGCGCTGGCGCGACGCGACCTTACGATACCGCGCGGCCGAGAAGCTCTATCCCGGGGACTCGAGGGTCGCCGCGCGTCTCCGGTCGGCTGTCGAGGCATACACGGCCGGTCTGAGGGAGGAAGCGCAGTCCTCCCTGGAGGCCGGGTATTTGGAGGAGGCGCGGCGGGCCGGGCTCGCCCTCGTGGACGTGGCTCCGTCGAGTCCGGAGGGATGGGCGGTCCTCGCTCGGACCGCGGCGGCGGGAGCGAAGCCCGACGACGCGTGGGCCTGGGCCGCGCGCGCGCGAACGCTCGGAGCCCGCGACGCGGCGTGGCGGGAGTTCCATGCCTCCCTGGCGATGAAGTCGAGGCGGTTCGGCGAGGCGGTCGCCCTCTACTCCGAGCTGGCGGCGACGGACCCGACGTACGAGGCGAGGGCCGAGGAGGCGCGTCTCGAGTTCCGGATCGAGAACCTCCCGGAGAGCGCCCGGAAGGCGGCTCTCTCTCCCCGTGTGACACGCTCCCAGCTCGCGACCCTCCTGTGGTGGGCGATCCCCGAGGTGCGCGAGACGAACGCGCCGCCGGCTCCCGAGGTGGCGACGGACGTGATCGATCATCCC
>CALFNC010000374.1 GCA_937902605.1 uncultured Acidobacteriota bacterium
TCGCGGCATCGACATCGCGAACGGCGATGAAGGTCAGCCACGCCGGCTGCCGGAGTTCACCAGGCGGCGGAGGCCGGTGGACCAGACCTCCCACCGGCCGGCCATCGAGGGACGCGACGGCGTAGTCTGTCTTACCGACATGAATGTCGCGGAAGGTCCAGCCGAACAATCCCGAATAGAACCGCTTCGCACTGGCGAGGTCCGGGGTCACCAGATCAACCCAGATTACCTTACCGACATGGTGCTCGGCGTTTGCGGGCGTAACGAGCGGGGGCAGCTCAAAATGCGCCGCCATGACCGTTGCAACGCAGGTGGCGTTCAGGAGCAAAGCGCATAGGCCTTGCGACAGAAAATGTCGGGCTCGATGACAACAGATGCTCATTCTCATCTCTCCATAACAACCGTCCGCCACACAGTCGGCCGGCTTAATCGTCGGCCGCCGAGGCTAAGAACCCGTCCCGCAATCACCATGCCATGGCGCCGACCGGCCTTCGGACGGTCGCTGAGAGGATTGCGGTGGTCGCCTTGTATGTTCTATATCGCGCTTTGAATAATCTCCAGCGGAACCTCCGGCCTCTTCAAGGACCCAGGAGGTGTGACGAGGCCCTCGCTATCTCTTCACTTCTTCGGCAGGGAATCCGCGTACGCCAGGATCGGCCGAAGGAGGAGCGGGAGGAAGAGAACTGGCGCCAGCAGGAAGGCTGGGTCGACCCACCAGGGCATCGGGGCGAGCGACAGGTGCACGAGCCCCACGATCACGAGGGCAAGGGCCAGCCCCAGGAGACGCTTCGCCCCGAACTCATTGATCGCGTACCAGTTCTCGGTCGAGACGAAGGATGCCGGTACCCTCACCCCGTACCAGTGGTTCGGCGGCACCTTTCGGAGGAGAAGCGGCACCGAGATCACCGCGATCAGGAGCGCCAGCCCCAACAGGACCATCCCGGCCGGGATCACATGCGGCTTCACGCTTCCATCCTCCCTCTTCCCTCTGGATCAGGTTGGCGGCCTGGGCCGCGCTCTCTGCTTCAGGTAGGACAGGAGAGCCCGTGCCGGAGCCGGGACGCTGGCATCGTCGAAGAGCAGCCTGACCGCCGAGCTCCCGTGCCCCTTGCCCGTCTTTTCGCCCGGCACCTCGCCTGGCTCCAGGACGATCTCGTACTGCTTCAGGTCCCGTGCCGTCCCCGAGAGGAACTTTCCAGAGGCCGTCAGGCCACTGTCGTGGACCAGCTTCTCGATCTCTCGGGCCGCCTCGGGCTCGAGGAGGGCCGAGTCGACGTCGCACCCTTTCGGCGCCCCGACGAACCCGCCCGACTGGAGGAAGCTCACCTTCACGTCCGGCCGACCTCAGCGACCTGGGCCGCTGGCGGCGCCGCGGACCTTCCCTCCGGTCAACTCCTTGAGAAAACGGTACACAAATTCGACACTGTCGTAGAAGTCGACGACGCCGACGCGCTCGTCTCGGCCGTGGGCGCGCACGTCGTCGATGTCCCCGAAGGTTCCGGAGATGCCGTAAGTGGGGATGCCCGCGGCCAGGAAGAAGACGCTGTCGCTCGCCCCGGTGGAAAGGACGGGCACGAGCCGCACGCCAGAGAACATCTCCTTCATTACCCGCGTGAGCGGCTCGACCACCTGGGGGTCTAGCGAGGATGGCGGGCTGTGCATCGGCTCGTTGAGACGGGTCAGCGAGATTCCTGGCTCCCCGATGAGCCGGCGGAGGATGGACTCGACCTCCTCGGGCGACTCCTGCGGGAGGATGCGACAGTTGATCGTGGCGCGGGCCATCTGCGGCAGCGCGTTCTCGGCGTGGCCTCCGGCCAGCTCGGTCGGCACACAGGTCGTGCGCATCATCGCCGCTAAGACATCGTTCGCCGCGGCTACCCGGGCCGCCACGGCGAGATCCAGCGGCTCGCGCCCGAGCGCCGCGAGGTCGGCGGCCAGCGGCCCGCTCTCCTGCGTCGCCACGGCTGCGAAGTATCCCCGCGTGGTCTCGCTCAGGAGAATCGGGAACTCGAAGGCCCCGATGCGTCCCAGCGCGGCCGCCAGGCGATGGATGGGATTGCCGGCATGGGGGATCGACGAATGGCCGCCGCGGTCCGTGGCCTCCAGCCGAAAGCTCAGGTATACCTTCTGGGATGTCTGGAAGTCGAACAGGACGCGGCGTCCCTTTCGAATCTCGCCTCCGCCGTCATCGGGATTGATGACGAACCCAGCTTCGATCAGCTTCGGACGATTCTTGAGGAGCCAGGAGGCGCCGTTCGCGTCCCCCCCCGCCTCCTCGTCGTCAGTGAATGCGACGACGATGTCCCGATCCGGCTGGAAGCCTTCCTTCCGGAGCCGGATGAGCGTGGCCACGAGGGCGGAGACGTCTCCCTTCATATCCGACGTGCCGCGCCCGTAGAAGTAGCCGTCCTTCTCCGTGAAAGTGAACGGGTCGAGGCTCCAGTCCTCCCTCTTCGCGGCGACGACGTCGAGGTGCGCGATGTAGATCACGGCCTTCGCTTTGCCCATACCCCGGAGCCGCGCCACCAGGTTCTGCTTGTGCAGCAGCGGGCCGGCCAGTGTGAGATCGGCGTCGGGGAAGCCGGCCGCGCGCAAGCGCCGCGCGATCGCCTGCGCGGCCGCGGTCGAGCCCTTCTCGTGCGTGGTGTCGATCTGGATGAGCTCGGCGAAGATCTCGCGGGCGACCGGCCGCCAGTCCGCCGGGAGCTGGGTCTCCAAGGGCGCGGCGACGGCGAACGGCGGAAACGCGAGGAGGCAGAGAGCGAGGATGCGCATGCCCGAGTATGGTCGCATCACACTGCCACTCCCACGCTCTTCCAGGCCGTGCTGACGCCCTTCTTCGCCGCCGCGCCGAGCCCCGTCGCTACTTGGACCGTCATTGCCGCGCAATCGTGGAACTGGTTGGAGCTGGAGAGCTGGAGGAGCGTTTTGTACCAGATCCGCCCAGTAACATCCCAGGAATTGCCTCCCAGCGCCTTCGCCGTGAGGACGAACGCCCGGTTCGGGATGCCGGAGTTGATATGAACCCCGCCGTCGTCCGAAATGCCCGTGTAGAGCTTCGAGAAGTGCGCCGGCTGCGGGTCGGTCCCCAGGTCCGGGTCGTTCGTGAA
>CALFNC010000375.1 GCA_937902605.1 uncultured Acidobacteriota bacterium
GATCTCGCGCAGTATCGCGAGCTCGCGGCGTTCTCGCAGTTCGGGTCGGACCTCGACAAGGCGACGCAGGCGCAGCTGAACCGCGGCAAGCGCCTCGTCGAGGTCCTGAAGCAGAAGCAATTCGAGCCGCTCGACGTCGCTCTCCAGGTCGCATCGGTGTTCGCAGGAGCGAAGGGGTTCCTCGACGACCTCCGGGTCGAGGCCGTCCTTCCGTTCGAGAAGACGCTTCACAAGTACGTCGCATCGGAGAAGCGCGAGCTCCTGGACGAAGTCCGGACAGCCACCAAGCTGACGAAGGAGCTCGAGGAGAAGATCTCCGCCGCGGTCGGCGAAGCCAAGAAGCTCTACCTCGCCGACAACCCGGCCGCGAAGGCCTGAGGCCGGACCGGGGAGAAGGAGCCGAGGCGGCATGGCCAACCTGATCGACATCCGGCGCCGGATCAAGAGCGTCAAGAACACGCAGCAGATCACGAAGGCGATGAAGATGGTCGCCGCGTCGAAGCTGCGCCGCGCCCAGGACCGCGTTATCGCAGCGCGCCCTTACGCCGCCACGCTCGAAGCCGCGCTCGTCTCGGTGACGTCCCGCGTGGCCCCGGCAGCGGACGGGACTCCGGCCCACCCTCTCCTGGGCCTCCGCGAGGAGAAGAGGGTCATCCTCCTCATCGTCACCGGCGACAAGGGTCTCTGTGGGGGGTTCAACGCGAACGTCCAGCGCGCGGCGGGCCAGTTCATCCGTGACGCGAAGGCCCGCGGCGTGGAGAGTATCCGGCTCGTCACGATCGGTCGGAAGGGCCACGACTTCTGGAAGCGGCGCTCGTTCGAAGTGGTCGACAGCCGCTCCGGCATCTTCAGCCGCTTCTCCTACGAGGACGCGGCCGGGATCGCGAAAGCCCTCTCGCAGCGGTTCGTCGAGGGGGACGTCGACGCGGTCTGGGTCCTCTACAACGAGTTCCGGAGCGTCATCTCGCAGGTCGTGCGGACCCGACGCCTCCTGCCCCTGGAGCTCCCCGCCGCCGCCTCGTCCGAGGGGGGGACCGACTACCTGTTCGAGCCGTCGCCTGCTGTCATCCTGGGCCGGCTCGTCCCGCGCCACGTCGAATTCCAGCTCTACCGGATCCTCCTCGAGTCGAACGCCGCCGAAAACGGGGCCCGGATGACCGCCATGGACGGCGCGTCCAAGAACGCCGGCGAGCTGATCGACTCCCTGACGCTGACTTACAACCGCGCCCGGCAGGCGCGGATCACGAAGGAACTGATCGAGATCGTTTCCGGCGCAGCGGCGGCGGCGGGCTAATCCCGGGAGCCCCGCGAGGGGTTCTCCGGGCACCCGCCGCACCGGCTCTGCTCCGGCCCCAGTGGGAGAGAAGAGAGCTATGGCCAGCAATGAAGGCAAGGTCGTCCAGATCATCGGACCCGTCGTCGACGTCGAATTTCCCGCCGGGCACCTGCCGACGATCCTGAACGCGGTTCATATCGTCGATCCCGAAGGGCTATCGACGGAGAAGATCGACATCATCGCCGAGGTGGCCCAGCATCTCGGCGAGAACCGGGTCCGCTGCATCTCGATGAAGCCGGCGGACGGCCTCGTCCGCGGGATGAAGGCGATTGACCTCGGGACGCCGATCTCGGTTCCGGTCGGTCCGGAGACC
>CALFNC010000376.1 GCA_937902605.1 uncultured Acidobacteriota bacterium
CCGGATCGTGCCCGGCCGCGGCCCCATCGCCCGGAAGACGCCGACGAAGTCCTCGCGCTGCATGGGGAGCAGCTTGGCGATCGCCTTCTCCCGCGCCTCCACCGTCTCGGCCAGGATCATCTCCCGGACCGCCGTGATCCGGTCGCCGCCGAAGAACATGTGCTCGGTCCGGCAGAGGCCGATGCCCTCGGCGCCGAAGGCCACTGCGTTCGACGCCTGGTCCGGCTGGTCGGCGTTCGCGCGGACCTTCATCCGGCGGGCCTTGTCGGCCCACCCCATCAGCGTCGCGTAGAGGCCGTAGACCTTGCTGTCTGCCGGCTTGAGGCTCTTCTCGAGGAGGACCTGGAGGACCTCGGATGGCCTCGTGGCAATCTTCCCTTCGATCACCTCGCCGGTCGTCCCGTCGATGGAGATCCAGTCCCCCTCGCGGACGACCCGCCCGTCCTTCGCGCCCTTCACGACGAACGACCCCTTGGCATAGTCGATCTGGAGCGATTCGCAGCCGACGACGCAGACCTTCCCCATCTGGCGGCCGACCAGCGCCGCATGCGAGGTCATACCGCCGCGGGCGGTCAGGATCCCCTCCGCTGCGTTCATCCCCTTGATGTCCTCGGGGCTCGTCTCCTCGCGCACCAGGAGGACCTTCTCGCCGCGCCCGGCCCATTCGAATGCCTCCTGCGCCGAGAACACGACACGGCCGGACGCCGCGCCCGGCCCCGCGTTCAGGCCCTTCACCATCAGCCGCCCGCCCTCGACCGCCTCCTTTTTGGCCTTCGGGTCGAAGACGGGCCGGAGGAGCTGGTTGAGCGAATCGGGGTTGACGCGGAGAACCGCCTCGTCCGGCGTGATCCGCTTCTGCCGCTGCAGCTCGACCGCGATCCGGACCTCGGCGAACCCGGTCCGCTTGCCGGTCCGCGTCTGGAGCATCCAGAGCTTCCCGCGCTCGACCGTGAACTCGATGTCCTGCATGTCGCGGTAGTGCTTCTCCAAGGTCTCGCGGACGCCGAGCAGCTCCTTGTAGATCTTCGGCATGGCCTGCGCGAGCGTCGCGATCTTCTGGGGAGTCCGGATGCCGGCGACGACGTCCTCGCCCTGCGCGTTGATCAGGTACTCGCCGTAGAAGACATTCTCGCCGGTGGAGGGATCGCGGGTGAAGGCCACGCCGGTGCCACAGTCGTCGCCCAGGTTCCCGAACACCATCGACTGGACGCTGACCGCCGTTCCCCAGCTCGCCGGGATCGAATTGAGCTGGCGGTAGACGATCGCCCGCTCGTTCATCCACGACCCGAAGACCGCCCCGATGGCGCCCCACAGCTGCTGCTGCGGGTCCTCGGGGAAGGTCTTCCCGGTCTTCGCCTTGATCTCGGCCTTGAACTCGGCGACCAGCTCCTTGAGCGCTTCGACGGAGAGGTCCGTGTCGAGCGTCGCGTGGTGCTTGTGCTTCTTCCTTTCGAGGATCACCTCGAACGGGTCGCGCTCCTTCTTGTCGACCGGCTTGAGGTCCAGGACCACGTCGCCGTACATCGCCACGAAGCGCCGGTAGCAGTCCCACGCGAACCGGGGGTTGTTCGACGAGGCCGCGAGCCCCTCGACGGTCTGGTCGTTCAGGCCGAGGTTCAGGATGGTGTCCATCATCCCGGGCATCGAGGCGCGGGCCCCCGAGCGCACGGAGACGAGGAGCGGGTTCTTCGGGTCGCCGAAGCTCCGGCCGAGGCTTTTCTCGACCTTCTTCAGATGGACCGCGACCTCGTCTGCCAGCGCCTTCGGGTACTTTTTTCCGTTCGCATAGAAGTAGGTGCAGACCTCGGTCGTGATCGTGAATCCCGGAGGGACCGGCAGGCCGATCCGGGACATCTCCGCCAGGTTCGCCCCTTTGCCGCCGAGAAGGTTCTTCTGGCTGCCCTCTCCCTCTGCCTTTCCGGCACCGAAGGAATAGACATATTTCGTCGCGGAACGGCCCTTGGTCGCCGACTTCGCCATGGGATTGCTCCTCCTTAAGACCGTGACTTCCTGCCCCGGGGTAGCCGGATTCTAGCCGACCGATCCGGCCCGGAGGAGAGCGGTTTCGATGCGCGGGAGCCGGGCGAGGGCGGCCAGATACTGCCGCTCCGACGCTCCGGCCTTCGCCCGGACGACGCCGAGAACGTGCGATTTCTCCTCCGCGCTCCACCCCTCCAGTCCCTGGACGAGGTCCAGGGCGGGTGCCAGACCCGAGAACGCCCTCCGCATCGGCTCTCCCGCCTCGCCGAGGTCCAGACCGACCGCCCGGGCCACCCGCTTCTCCATCGTCCGACGCCAGGCCTCCGGCTCCCGGCCCGATGCGGCCATCTTCCGGGCGGCCACCAGGCCAAGGTTCCTGACGTGGAATCGGTCGTCGGACGTCCTCCCGCCGTGGAACAAAGGCGCCTCCGCGAGGCGTTCGAGGGTCCTCCGGCCAGTCCTGTACCCAGGCTTCGACGCGGCCTTCGCCTCCTCGCGGGTCGCGAGCGCCTCGAGCGCCGAGTCCGCCGACCGGAACCCGAGCTTCCGGTAGAACCAGAACGCGCCGCTCTCGATCCCCTCCTCGTTCCCCTTCCCGATCTGGAACGGGTCGACGGTAAACGTCGTCACGCAGAGGAAGTGGCGAAAGAGCCTCAGGAGCCGGACGTAGACGAAGGCCGACTCGCCGTCCCGGAAGGCCGGGAAGACGTTGAAGCTGACGCCGAGACGGCCTAGGAGACCGTAGGCGTCGCCGTACCCGATCGGCACGCCGTTCCGAAAGAAGGCCAAGCCGTAGCCGGCCTGGAGCGGCAGCCTCCGCTCGGGCACGATCCCCACGAGGAGGAGCTCGATGCCTCGTCCGGCCTCGGCCGACACGATGCTCGCGGGATCGCCGTGCGTGAAGGCGTAGAGCTCCCGGTAATGGGTCCCCATCGCCGCCCGGCAGAGGTCGAGGACGACCGCGCCCTCCGAACGCGACAGCGTCCGCTCGGGGAGCGGCGGCGAGGCGAGCTCCTTCTCCAGGGAGACGTCCCGCCGCGAGAGGAGCGGCCCGTCGTCGACGAACGGCTTCCGGGACTCCCGGCACATCCGGCGCATCCGAGTCCGCGTGGCCCAGCTCTCCCTCAGATCCCAGGTCGCCCAGATGCCGAGAGCGTCGAACCGCTCGGCTTTCTCGGTTGGCGAGCCCGGGAGCGCCTCGAACCGTGCCACCAGCCATTCGAGGGCGCCCGTCCGCCGGCCGCGGGCCGCGTCGACCCACCGCTCGTACTCGACGTTCGCCTCGGCGAGCATCTCGTCCCCCGCCAAAGGGACGAACCGGGCGAGCTCCGCGCCGAGGCGGTCCCCTCCCTCGTACCCGTCCCACGAGACGCGGAGCCTTCCGGGAAAGCGCCCGACGAGCCACCGGGCCTGATCGAACGAGAAGGGCATCTCGATCGTCGTCCGGACGATCCCCGAGACTTCCCGTTCGAAGAGCGGCGCGACGTCGGCGCCGGCGGCCTCCAGCCGCTTCACCCGGCCGCCGAACGACTTCAGCAGTTGCTCGCTAGCCTTCAGGACTCCCCTCGAGTGCGGATAGGCCCGGAGGAAGAGGAGCGTCTCGTGCAACCGGACCAGCTCCGCCGCGTCGCGGAACGGCGTCCGTTCGAGGGAACTCAGGAGCGCCTCGACACGCGCTGCCGCGGGGCGGCTCCGCCGCGCCTCCTCCAGCGCCGTGAGGAGCTGCTCAGCGCGGGCCATCTCGCCTCGGATATTTCGTGGCGACGTAGTCGTCGACAAGCGCCTGGAACGCGACCGAGAGTTCGTCATAGGTCCCCTTCAGCGTCGTGAACAGTTTGCCGTCCATGTAGACCGGGCACGAGGGAGCCTCGCCCGTCCCGGGCAGGCTGATTCCGATGCTGGCCGCCTTCGACTCTCCCGGTCCGTTCACGATGCACCCCATCACGGCGAGGGTCATCGTCTCGACCCCCTCCCGCTCCGCCTTCCACTCCGGCATCTTCTCGCGGACGTAGCCCTGGATCCGCTCGGCCAGCTCCTGGAACGTCGTCGACGTCGTCCGCCCGCACCCGGGGCACGCGGTGACCGACGG
>CALFNC010000377.1 GCA_937902605.1 uncultured Acidobacteriota bacterium
TCAGGAAGAACCACTGATTCCAGCGGTAGTACTCGGGCTCGCAGGTCGTGACTTCTTTGCTCCAGTCGTAGAGGACTCCCCACGCCCGGAACTGCTCCTTCATCGCCGCGATGTTGGCGAGGGTGGAAGTCCGCGGGTGGATCCCCTTCTGGATGGCGTAGTTCTCCGCCGGAAGGCCGAACGCGTCCCAGCCCATCGGACAGAAGACGTTCTGCCCTCGCTGGCGGAGGAACCGGTGCAGCGCGTCCGTGAGGAAGTAGGTCCGGGCGTGGCCGACGTGCAGCCGGTCTCCGGACGGATACGGCAGCATGACGAGGAGGTATGTCCCCGTGACTCGAGGGTCCGAGGTGTCGATCCAGGCGAGCTGCTCCTTCTCCCAGATCTCCTGCCACTTCTTTTCGATCGCTTGGGTTTCTTCGGCGCTACTCATGAAAGCGCGACAGTGTAGCAAGCGGGAAACGGCGGTCCAGCTCACGGCCGATCGCCCCGAGCGGAAGGACGATGGCCCCGCTCGCGGCCCGCGCGGCCGATTCCGGCATTCCGGAGATCACCGCGGTTGCAGGGCTCTCCGCGATGACCGTCCCTCCGGCTTCGGCGATCGCCCGAGCCCCTGCTGTCCCGTCGGTCCCCATTCCGGTCAGGACGACCCCCACCGTACCGTCCTGGAAGAGCGCCGCCGCGGACGACAGGAGCGCGTCGGCCGACGGTACCCACCGGTCGTCGCCGCCGGCCCGGCGGACCCGCACCGACGGCGAACCTCGCTCGCCGGTGAACTCCATGTGGTGGCCGGCCGGGGCCACCAAGATCGTCCCAGGGACGGCCCGGTCGCCGTCAGCCGCTTCCCGCGCGTCCCAACCTGTGTGGGAAGCCAGGCGAGCTGCGAGCGACCGCGTGAACGGTGCGGGAAGGTGCTGGGCGACGCCGACCGCGACCTCCCGCCTCCGGAAGGACGCGAAGAGCTCGCGGAGCGCCGCTGGCCCCCCGGTCGACGCCGCGATGGCGAGGAGGCCTGCGGCACCGCCGGAGACCGTTCCCGCCGCCGGCTCCACCCCGCGCGCGAGGAGCTGGACCGCTCCATGGCGGGCACGCCTCGTCAGGGCGTCCAGCTGGAGCTGGCGGGCCTCCTCCACCCTCAAAGCGAGGTGTCGTTTCCAGTCGGTCCGCGCGGCCACGGACGCGGCCGGCTTGCGGAGCACCTCGTAGGCGCCCGCCTCGAGCGCCGCCATTGCTACGCGCTCCCGGCTCAGGCTGGTGACCACGAGGACCGGAAGGGGCCGGTTCGCCATGACCCACCGCAGGACCGCGAACCCGTCGATCCCCGGCATCTCGAGATCGAGGGTCATCAGGTCCCACGTGTCGTCTAGGAGGCGGCGGATGGCCGCTTCTCCGGTCGGCGCGACCTCGACGGAAGTCACCAGAGGAACCGCGCGAAGGGCGGCGGCGAGGATGAGACGCTGGTAGGCCGAGTCGTCGACGACCAGCACCTTCACGGACGCGGACCTACTTCCGGTACGCCACGTCGTGAGAGAGGCGGACCATCGTCAGCGGGGTCACCGAAGCCGCGAGGACATCGGAGGGACCGAGGAGCAGGTAGCCTCCTGCCTTGAGACGGGCCGAGAAGAGCCTGATCGCCTCGTCGCACGCCTCGCGGTCGAGATAGATCAGGACGTTCCGGCAGACGATCACGTCGTTCGCTGGTCCGTCGGGCTTCTCGAGGGCGAAAGGGCGCGCCTCGAACTGGACGCGGGCGCGGATCTCGTCTCTCACCTCGAACGACCCGTCCGGCTGGAGATGGAAGAACAGATCGGAAGAGCGTCGTGTAGGGAAAGAGTGTAGATCTCGGTGG
>CALFNC010000378.1 GCA_937902605.1 uncultured Acidobacteriota bacterium
GGCGGGGTCGTTCTGGGGGGTCGCGGTGCCGTGGGCGTTGACGTAGTCGACGTCCTCCGGGTTCAGGCCAGCCGATAGGAGGGCGGCGGCGACGGACCGGGCCCCCGCCTCGCCCGACGGTTCGGGCTGGGTCATGTGGTGACCGTCCGACGTGACGCCGTAGCCGAGGAACCGCGCCCGGATCCTGGCCCCCCGCTGGCGAGCCCGCTCCTCGTCCTCGAAGATGAGAATCCCCGCCGCCTCGCCGATCGTCAGCCCCTTGCGCCGGCGGTCGAACGGCTTGCACGGCTCAGGGTCGACGGCCCGGAGAGCATTGAAACCGCCGTGCGTCAGCCGGGCGAGGGTGTCGGCGCCGCCGGTCACGACGACATCGGCGAAGCCGTAGCGGATCAGGTCGGCCGCGTATCCGAGCGACGTCGCGGACGACGAGCAGGCGGTCGTAATGGTTCCGCGCGGTCCGAGAAGCCCCCACATCTCGGCGATCCGGTCCGTGGTCTGGTCGGGGGGGTGGTTGAGCGCCCGGGTCGGGCGGCACCGCCGCGGTCCTTTCGCCAGGAGATCCCGGTAGTAGTTCTCGCTATCGAGGAGCCCGGACACCCCCCCGCCGAGGACGACCCCGATTCGTGTCGGGTCCTCCTGGTTGAGGGCAAGGCCAGAGTCGGTCAGCGCTTCGCGGGCGGCGGCCAGGCCGATAACGTCGGTCCGCGAGAGGCGCCGCCGGAGGCGCCCCGACGCGATGGTGGGCATTGTCTTGACCTCAGCCGCCAGTTTCGTCCGGAAACCGGACGCGTCGAAAAGCGTGATCGGCCCGATCCCGCAGCGGCCGGCGACCAGGCCGTCCCAGGTCGACTGCAGGTCGCCTCCGAGCGAGGAGACGGCCCCGAGCCCGGTGACGACGACGCTCCTCCCGTGCACGCATTGATGGTACACGCGGCCGGAACGGTTTTGTCATGCGGGATAATGCCCGGCCAATGGCCGACCGGATCGATTGGCACCGTTACTTCATGAACATCGCGAAGGAGGTCTCGTCGCGCTCGACCTGTCCGCGGAAGCACGTCGGCGCCGTGATCGTGCGCGATCGTCGGATCCTCTCGACCGGCTACAACGGGTCGCTCCGGGGCCTCGCCCACTGTGACGACGTCGGATGTCTCATGGAGGACGGTCACTGCATCGCCACCGTCCACGCGGAGGCGAACGCGATCCTCCAGGCCGCGATGAACGGCGTGAGGATCGAGGGGGGCGAGATCTACACGACCGCTTCGCCCTGCTGGGGCTGCTTCAAGCTGATCGCGAACGCGGGGATCCAGGCGATCTACTTCGGCGAGTTCTACCGGGAGAAGAGGATCCTCGAGTACGCGGAGCGGATCGGGATCGAGCTGGTCGGGCTCTGAAGGCGCCGAGCGCCGTCAGAGCCCGACGGCAAGGGGCGTTTTCTCACCACGTCAGGTGAATGCCGGCCGCGACCCGCCGGCCGGGCAACGGCACGCCGGGGCGCTCCTGGACCGATGCGTCGCCCAGGTTTTCCCCCTCCACGTAGAGCTCCACGATGTCCCCCTCGAGGAGCTGGCGTCCCAGCCTCGCGTCGAGAAGCCAGGCGCCGTTCTCGAAGCTGGGCCGGGCGTAGTAGGTGAGCCGCGACCGCCACGTGACCTGGTACGGCAGAAGGCCCGCGCCGATCAGGTCCCACCGGGTGTGGACCGGGTCGAGGAGGTACCGCCCCTGGATTGCGCCGCCCGCCTCGGACGAGAGCTGCGAGAGGTCGGCGAAGATGTAGGCGGTCTGGAGGACGAATTTGGAGAGCAGCGCGCTACGGGTCGTCCTAAGCTCGGCCGTCGCTTCGACGCCGCTCGTGTCGGACGTCCGGAGGTTCCGGGCTGTGAAGACGGCCGAGGAGGCGGGGCGGACGTAGTCGATCAGGTTGGTGCCGTGCCGGTAGAAACCGACGAGGTCGACCGAGAGCCGTCCCCTCGTCCACGTCGCCCCGACCTCCGCGTTCCAGGCCTTTTCGGGCTGGAGACCGGCGTCGCCGACGGTTTGAGGGTCGTGGTAGTAGAGGTCGGTGAAGGTCGGGATCCGGAAGGCCGAAGCCACGGACGTGCGTAGCTTCACCTCGCTCCCGGCCGCGACCCACGCCGAGGCGAGCGGCGAGACGCGCGAGCCATAGTCCGTGTAGCGGTCCCAGCGGAGCCCGAGCCGGAGCCCCCCTGACTCCGGCTCCGTCGTCCGGAAGGGACGCGCCCACTCGCCGAAGAGGGCCTGGCGCCCGCGGGAATGGTTCCCCAGCGTCTGGGAGGTGATCGACTCGTTTCCTGCCTCCGCGCCCACCGCGACGGTCCCGCCCAGGAGGGCATGCCGGCCCAGGAGGTGGCCCTGCACCGTCACGTCGTCGTGGAGATTCTCGTAGAACGCCGGATTGTCGCGGTCGAGGACGAAGTCATCGTGGTGCGCGCGGATCGACGCGGACGGCGTCACGACCCAACCACCGATCGACAGATCTGCCCAGAGGTGGCCCGTCCGAACGCTCGTCGACTCCTCCTGGTTCGGGTAGAGCGTCCCGTAGAACGCATACGCACCGT
>CALFNC010000379.1 GCA_937902605.1 uncultured Acidobacteriota bacterium
CGGCGACCACCGAGATCTACACTCTTTCCCTACACGACGCTCTTCGTACCTGAGGAGGTCCCGCCAGAAAGATCGTCCCCTGGCCCTTCACGATCACGGTCTCGTCGGACATCGCCGGGACGTAGGCTCCGCCGGCCGTGCACGATCCAAGCACCGCGGCCACCTGCGGCAGCCCCGCTGCCGACATCCGCGCCTGGTTGTAGAAGATTCTGCCGAAGTGGTCCCGGTCGGGGAACACGTCGGCTTGCAGCGGGAGGAACGCGCCGCCCGAATCGACGAGGTAGATGGCCGGGAGCCGATTCTCGAGGGCGATCTCCTGAGCGCGGAGGTGCTTCTTGACGGTGATCGGGAAGTACGTTCCCCCTTTCACCGTCGCGTCGTTCGCGACGACCATCACGTCGCGGCCCGAGACCCTCCCGACGCCGGTGACGAGCCCCGCCCCGGGCGCTCCCCCGTCGTACAGGCCATGCGCCGCGAGGGGCGCCACCTCGAGGAACGAGCTACCGGGGTCCAGGAGGCGCTCCAGACGCTCTCTTACTGGAAGCTTTCCAAGCTCCCGCTGGCGGGCGACCGCCTTGGCGCCGCCCCCCTCGCGGGTCCGCCTCATTTCCTCGCGCAGCCGGGCCGCGAGGGACGAGTGGTGGCCTGCGTTCTCGCGAAACTCCACAGATGCCGGGTCGATCCGGGTCCGAAGCAGGTCCGTCACGGCGTCAGGAAGCGGTCGCCGAGACGAGGGAGCGGATCACGTCCACCGTGCGCGCCGTCGAGGTTCCCGGGAGGAAAATCTCTCGGACTCCCGCCTGCTTCAGCGGTACGATGTCCTTCTCCGGGATGATCCCACCGAGGACGACGGCGATGCCGTCTCCCCCGCGCTCTTTCAGCGCCGAGAGCACCTCGGGGACCAGCACGTTGTGGGCTCCCGAGAGAATCGATAATCCCACCACGTCGACGTCCTCCTGGACCGCTGCTGCGGCGATCTGGTCCGGCGTCTGACGGAGCCCCGAGTAGATGACCTCCATTCCGGCATCCCTGAGAGCGCGCGCGATGACTTTCGCTCCCCGATCGTGACCGTCGAGGCCAGGCTTTGCGATGAGTACCCGGATTGGTTTCATCGTGCGGATTCTATCGGAGGGACGAGCGGGGGCGGAATTTCGTCCGCCGGGGGAGATCTTGCTGGGTGCCCGGGCCATCACGGAGCAGGTCCTACACGAGACGCTCGCTTACACGAAGACCCACCGGGTCAGTTTCGGGACGGCAATTCTCGAGATGGGGGCGATCACCGAGGACGCGCTTCTCCGGGCGCTCGAGCCGGTTTCCAGGTAGACTTGGCCAAGAATGATCAAGAACGATCTCGTCAACAGAGTGATGAGTGGCGTGGGTGTCCCACGAACCACTGCCGTCCTGGCGGTCGAGACCGTCATCGACGTCATGCGCCAGTCGCTCGTCCGAGGAGACCGTATCGAGCTACGCGGCTTCGGCGTCTTCCTGGTCAAGAACCGGAAGCGCGGAATCGGCAGGAACCCTAAGCGGCCTCAGGAGGAAGTCGAGATTCCACCCGGGCTGACGATCCGGTTCAAGCCGGGCAAGGAGCTTCGAGACATGGTCGTGGAGAGTCCGCCTGAGCTCCCTACCGCCGCCGATTGAGCTTCCGCTGCAGATCCCACCCCTGCCGCGCAGGCGGCGGGAACGCTGGTGGCTGCACATCCTCCTGTTCCTCCTGACGGTCGGTACGACGACCTGGGTCGGTGCCTCGTTTGCCGTCAACTTCCGGCCGTCCCTCCTTCCCCATGGCGCGGCGACGAACACCGACCTCGCGCGCCTCGCCACCGGTGCCCTCTCGTTCTCGCTTCCTCTCCTGGCCATCCTCTTCGCGCACGAGATGGGGCACTACATCATGTGCCGGCGGTACGGGATCGACGCCTCGCCACCGTACTTCATCCCGTTCCCGTCGCTCGTCGGGACGATGGGCGCCTTCATTCGGATCCGCGAGCCGTTCCGGACCAAGACCCACCTCTTCGATGTCGGTGTCGCCGGCCCCATCGCCGGTTTCGTCGTCGCCCTGCCGATCCTCGTGTATGGGATGGCCCACACGCGGATGAACCCCGGCCCGATCGAAGGGGGCACGCTGATCTTCCACAGATCGGAAGAGCACACGTCTGAACTC
>CALFNC010000380.1 GCA_937902605.1 uncultured Acidobacteriota bacterium
CGATCAGGACGTCTCCGGGGAGCGTCCGGTCGGGGTTCTCGAGAACGGTCCGGAGGAACGAGGCGGCGTCCCGGACGTGGAGATACGGAATGGCCGAGAGCCCCTTGCCGCCCAGTAGGCCCCGATTCCACGCGTTCGACAGCCACGTCTCGAGGAACAGGAACAAGGGGGGGTACTCGCACCAATCCGAGAACATCGCGGCGAAGCGGACGATGACGGACGGAAAGGCGCTCCGGTAGTCCTCGAGCATCCGCTCCCCGAGCCGCTTCGTCCGGGCGTAGACGTGTTCTCCATCCGGCGGGGACGTTTCATCGAGTGCGCTGCCGGGCGGGGGGAGCTCGCAGGCTGCGACGGAGCTGGAGAAGACGAAGCGCGAGATGCCGATCTCGTGCGAGAGGTCGAGCGTGTTCCTGAGACCGTCGACGTTCGTCCGGTAGTACTCAGGATGATCGTCGCCGGTGAAGTCGTAGTGCTCCGCGAGGTGGACCACGGTGTGGACCGGTCCCTCGGACCGGATCCGGCGGAAGACCGCTGCGAGGTCGGCCCTTTCCCCGATGTCCACCTGGTGCCATCCGATGTTCTGATGTACCGGGGCGCCGCACCGGGCCTGGGAGCGGCGCGCGATGCATTCGATCCGGTACTCCTCCTTCATCTCCGCCAGGAGGTACCGGCCAACGATTCCCGACGCGCCCGTGACGATGATCCTGGGGTGAGGCACGTTTTTCCGGCTCCTCCTCCGTTCGGAGAGTTCCTCGGGGCCGGAGCGATTCTACCCGGGCGGTCCGTTCAGCAGATGCGGGGGAGCTGCTCGCCGGTCAGGAGGTCGAGCATCCGCTGGCCCCCGATCCGGCTCTTCAGGAAGACCTTTCCTGGGTGGTCGCCGGTCACCTCGCCGATCATGGCCGCCCGCACTCCCAGCGGGTGCGCGCGGAGCACCGCCAGCGCGGCGTCGGCCGAGGCCGGGTCGACGAGGACGAGGCACTTCCCCTCGTTGGCGACATAGAGCGGGTCGAGACCGAGGATCTCGCAGGCGCCGCGGACCTCCTCGTCGACCGGGATGGCCGTCTCCTCGAGCCGGATCCCGACGTTCCCCTGGCGAGCGATCTCGTTCAGGGTCGTGGCGACGCCGCCGCGGGTCGGGTCGCGCAGCACGTGGACGGCGTCCCCGGCGGCCGCGAGGAGGGCCTCGACCATCCCATTCAGCGGGGCCGAGTCGGTCTTCAGGGTCGTCTCGAACCGGAGCCCCTCCCGGACGGAAAGGATCGCCACGCCGTGGACCGCGATCGGGCCGCTCACGAGGACCCGGTCACCCGGGCGGGCTCTGCGCGGGGAGATCACGACGCCCGGCGGGACGAGTCCGATCCCGCTGACGTTAATGAAGAGACCGTCTCCCTTGCCCCGGTCGACGACCTTCGTGTCTCCGGTCACGATCGACACGCCGCTCGCCTTCGCGGCCGCCTCCATCGACCGGACGATCCGCCAGAGGTCGTCGATCGGCAGGCCCTCCTCGACGATCAGGCCCACCGAGAGGGCCATTGGGCGCGCCCCGCACATCGCCAGGTCATTCACGGTCCCATGGACGGACAACGAGCCGATGTCCCCCCCAGGGAAGAAGAGCGGGTGGATGACGAACGAGTCGGTGGAGAAGGCGATCCGGCTCCCGCCCACCTCGAGGACGGCCCCGTCATGGAGCTCCTTCAGGGCCGGGTTGTCGAAGGCTGGGACGAACAGCTTGTCCACCAGCATCTGCGTCAGCCGTCCCCCTCCTCCGTGTGCCATGAGGATCGTGGGGTAGTCCGAGATCGGTATCGGGCACGTCCCAGCCGCCAGCTTGTCGCCCAGGTCGTCGCTCAACGCTTCGCTCGCACGCTTCTAGCTCCGGCGGTACTGGTAATAGGCCGAGCAGGCCCCTTCGGACGAGACCATCGGCGCACCGAGCGGGTGCTCGGGTGTGCACTCGCGGCCGAACGCCGGGCACTCGCCGGGCTTCTTCAGCCCTTGGAGGATCGCGCCCGCAATGCAGACCTTCGGTTCCTCGGCGGTGATGCCTTCCACGTCGAACCGGCGGGAGGCGTCGAAGGCGGCGTACTCCTCGCGGAGGCGGTAGCCGCTCTTCGGGATGACGCCGATTCCCCGCCATGGGCGGTCGCAAACCTCGAAGACCTCGGCGAGGATCTTCTGCGCGGGGAGGTTGCCGTCCCGCGTGACCGATCGGGTGTATTGGTTCTCCACCCCGTGACGCCCTTCCTCGAGGGCCGTCAGCGCCATCTGGAGGCCGTGCAGGAGGTCGAGCGGCTCGAAGCCGGTCACGACGACCGGGATCCGGTATTTCTCTGCGATCGGCTCGTACTCGCGGTACCCCATCACGGTGCAGACGTGGCCGGCCGCGAGAAAGCCCTGGACCCGGTTGTCCGGCGACGAGAGGATCGCCTCCATCGCCGGCGGGACCAGAACGTGTGAGCAGAGGATCGAAAAGTTGGACAGCCCTAGCCGCTTCGCTTCGTAGACCGCTGTCGCATTCGCCGGAGCGGTGGTCTCGAAGCCTACGGCAAAGAAGACGACCTCGCGGTCGGGATGCTCGGCCGCCATCTTCACGGCGTCGAGAGGGGAGTAGACCATTCGGACGTCGCCGCCGCGGGCCTTCACGGAGAGGAGATCCATTCTCGAGCCGGGGACCCGCATCATGTCGCCGAACGACACGAAGATGGTTCCCGGCCTCTGGGCGATGGCGATCGCCCGGTCGATCATCTCGAGAGGCGTGACGCAGACGGGGCAGCCGGGGCCATGGACGAGCGTAACGAGCTCCGGGAGCATCTGATCGATCCCGGATCGGAGAAGGGTGTGGGTCTGGCCGCCGCAGATCTCCATGACGGTCCAGGGGTTCTTCACCGTCTTGTTGATCAGCCCCGCCATCTTCCGGGCGCTGGCCTCCTCGCGGTATTCGTCGACGTACTTCATCGAAGGGGCCGCCCGCTCAGATCGGCTTTCCCCCTTCGGGGATGTCGAGACCCTCCAGCTCGCCCATTTCCCTCAGCGTCTCGAAGACGTCCAGGGCGTGCTGCTCGTCGAGCTTGCTGATGGCGAAACCCACGTGGACGAGGACATAGTCGCCCGGCTGGACGTCGGGTGTGTACGCGAGGCAGACGTCTTTCACGATCCCCCCGAAGCTGACCTGCCCCATCGTCATCCCGATGTCGCTCGGGTCAACACGCAACACTTTCCCCGGTACGCCTAGGCACATGCTGTCTCTCCGTGTAGCTGAAGTATAGGCCCCGCGCCTTCCCGGGAGCTGGGCTCAGCCCGAAAGCCGCGCGGCCGCCACGAGGACCTGTCCGAGGCTGATGCCGCCGTCGCCGGGAGGGATCTCGCGATGGAGCAGGACCTCGAAGCCGCGGGCCTCCAGCAAATCGGCCGTCCGCTCGGTCAGGATCCGGTTCTGGAAGCAGCCTCCAGTCAGGGCGACGCGCTTCTCCAAGGCGCGCTCCGCCACCTCCGCGATCCCCGCCGCAAGGCCGTTGTGGAAGCGAGCGGCCATCGCCGGGATGGAGGCCTTCGTCCGGATGTCCTCCACGATGGCCTCGACCATGGGCCCCCAGTCGAGGACGAGCGGGGCGCCGGCGCCGGAAGTGTTCACCCGCAGGGGGAAGGGATAGCGGCTCGTCTCTCGCTCGTCGACCGCCGCGGCCGCTTCGAGGGCCATCGCCGCCTCGCCCTCGAACGTGGCCTTCTGGCAGAGGCCGAGGAGGGCGGCTACGCCGTCGAACAGCCTACCGGCGCTCGTCGTGAGCGGAGTGTTCACCCCGCGTTCGAGCATGGACGCCAGGACGCTCCTTTCGGCCTCCGTGAAGGCGTCGACCGGAGCCAGCCCTTCGGCATCGAGGCCCTGGGACGGGGAGATCTCCCAAAGGAGCGCCAGGGCGCATCGGCGGGGCTCCCGGACCGCGGCCTCGGCCCCCGGGAGCCGAAAGGGTCTGAGGGACGCCACCCGGGTGAAGCTGGCCACCGAGCCGGCGAGGAATTCGCCACCCCAGACCGTCCGGTCGATTCCGTAGCCGGTGCCGTCCCAGGTCACGCCCAGCGCGCTTCCGGCCGCGCCATGCTCGGCAAGGCACGCCGCGAGATGTGCGTGATGGTGCTGGACGCCGATCATCGGAATGCCGGCGCCCTGAGCCCACTTCGTGGAGAGGTAGCCAGGGTGGAGGTCGTGGGCGACCGCCACCGGCGTCACTTCCCAGAGGCGTCGGAAGTCGGCGATCACCCGCTCGAACGCCGCCAACGCCTCGGGTGTCTCTAGGTCGCCGATGTGCTGGGAGAGGAAGACCTCGCGGCCGACGGAGAGGGCGACGGTGTTTTTCAGATGCGCGCCGACGCCAAGGATGGGCGGAAGAGGCCGGTCCGCGAAGACCGGGAAGGGCGCATAGCCACGCGCCCGTCGGAGGACGCGGGCCTCTTTTCGGATCACACGGACGATGCTGTCATCGGCATGCCGCTCGATCGGCCGGTCGTGGACGAGGAAGAGGTCGGCCAAGGACCCTAGGCGATCAACGGCCTCCCGCTCGTCCGTGCAGATCGGCTCCTCGCTTCGGTTCCCGCTCGTCGCCACGACCGGGACATCGGCCTTCTGGAGAAGGAGATGGTGGAGCGGGTTCGACGGGAGCATGACGCCGAGGTTCGGGTTCCCGGGGGCAACGGCCTCCGCGACCGGTGAGCCTTCCCGGCGCGGCAGGAGGACGATCGGGGCTTCCGGAGAGGCGAGGAATGCCCTCGCCTCGTCGGAGATCTCCACGACCGCGGCGGCCATCGCGAGATCTCTCACCATTAAGGCGAACGGCTTGCGGAGGCGCCCTTTTCGCTCCCGGAGGCGCTCCACCGATACGCGGTTCGTGCCGTCGCACATGAGATGGAATCCGCCGATCCCCTTGACCGCGATGATCG
>CALFNC010000381.1 GCA_937902605.1 uncultured Acidobacteriota bacterium
CGAGGTGGCCCACGCGACCGCTAGCGCGGCCGCGGCGCCCCCCAGCGGGGTCGGGACCCCGAGGAGCGCGGCGACGGCGACGCCGCCGAAGGCAGCATGCGCGACCCCAGTCCCGACGAACGCCAGGCGCCGGAGGATGACGAAGAACGAGAGCGCCCCGCAGAGGAAGGCCGTCAGGAGGCCGGCCACGAGCGCTCGCTGGAAGAATGGGTAGGCGAGGAAGTCGGTCACGCGAGGGGCTCCGCGCGCACAGTCCCGTCGACGCGCCAGATGGCGTCGGCGCCGCCCATGGAGTTGCTGTCGTGCGTCACATAGATCACGGCGTCGCCGTGATTCACCTCTTCCGCAACGATCCGCCGGAGAGTCTTCATCCCCTCGGCGTCGAGCGCGGTGTCGGGCTCGTCCAGGACGAGGATGGAGGGAGAGCCGGCCAGCGCGCGGGCGAGAAGGACCCGCTGCCGCTGCCCGCCCGAGAGCTGTCCCACCGGCCGATCGAAGAGCTCGGCCGCCAGGCCCGCGCGGCCCAGCGCGGACCGGGCCTCCGTGTCGAGCCGCTTCCTCGGGCGGAAACCGGGCCGGGGGTCCAGCTCCAGCCGGACCAGATCCAGTCCGGACACGGGGGCGTCGGGCGAGAGAGTGCTCCGCTGCGAGAGATATCCGATGCGGGGCCGAGGCGCTGGGGCGCCGCTCTCGTCCAGGAATGTCACGGTCCCCGACACGGGGCGAATAAGGCCGAGCAGGACCCGGACGAGCGTCGTCTTCCCGCCGCCGTTGGGGCCGACCAGCGCCGTCCGCTCCCCCGCGTGAATGTCGAACGAGGCGTCGCACAGGACCCAGCGCCCCTCGCGAGCCACGGTGATGCGGCTGAAGCGGACGGTGGTAGTCATGGTTGCCGTCACGGTAACGGGGGGCCGACGCCCCGGAACGTCGTCGTCAAGGCGGCCCCATTAAATCGCATCATCTCGAAGTAGGTCGCCCTCCCCGGGACGCCGCCGATCGGGTCGAGGAGGCCGATCCGGAGGCCTGCGTCCGACGCGATGGCCCGCGCTGCCGACTCCGCGAACTGCGGTTCGGTGAAGAGCACGTCGAAGCCGCCCGCGCGCGCCTCGTCGATGAGGGCCCTCAACTGACGCGGCGACGGCTCGCGACCCGGCGCGGGCTCGATCGATCCGGCCATCCGGAGGCCATACCGTGCCACGAAGTGGGGCCATGCCGGATGCGCCGCGAGGAACGCCTTCCCCCGGAAAGGCGCGAGGGAAGCCTCCAGCTCCCTGTCGAGCCGGTCGAGCTCCGCGACCGTATCGGCGGCGCGGGCCCGGTAGCCTCCGGCACCGGCCGGGTCGACGCGGGAAAGGGCTTCCGCCATCGCTCCGACGCCGCGGGCCGCGAGCGCGGGCGAGAGCCACCAGTGGGGGTCGGCCTCCAGGCCGATGTCGAGCGAACCCCCGGCGTCCAAGAGGATGGCCCCGGCCGACGCGGCTCTCGCGAGCTGGCCGGCCCAGTCGTCATAGCCGCTCCCCACTGTCACGACGAGCCGCACCCCGGCCAGCCGCCGGACGTCTCGCGGGGCGGGCTCGAACATGTGGGCCGAAGTCCCCGGCGGCACGATCGTCCGGACTTCCCAGGCAGGCCCGGCGACGCGGGCCAGGAGGTCGGAGAGAGGAGCGATCGTGGCCGCCGCGACCCTCCGGCCAGAAGGCCGAGAGGTCCGGGAGCATCCTGCCGTCAGGAGGAGAGCGCCACAGAAGAGAGCGCCACAGACAAAAACACTGCCGTTAAGCCCCGCCACGGCCCTCCATTGACGGGGCTTCCGCGCCGCGAGACGATTCCCGCAAGGCGGACAGTGATGACTTGCACCGACCACGGAAATCATCCACACATGCACGGCCCTGGCTGCGGACATCAGAAAATCACCCACGGCGACCACTCCGATTATCTCCACGACGGCCATCTCCACTCGCCACACGGCTCCCACAACGACGAGCACCGCCTTCAGGTGGACCGCCGGCTTCCGGCCGCCTGTGCCCCTCTCGACTGCACCGAGCGCCATCAGCCCGGGTGCGGTCACGCCGCCGTCCCCCACGGAGACCACGTCGACTACCGGGTCGATGGCACGCTCCACCACCCGCACGGCGACCACTGCGACCTCCACGGCCGCATCTGAGGCTCCCGAGGGCAATCACCGATCCAGGCGCCGTCTCTCGGCGAGGACCCGCGCGACGATCCGCCGCAGCGGTCCCTCGAACGTGAACGACGACGTCCACTGAAGGCCATGCTCCGCGGACTCCGAGGCGTCCCAGGCGTCCAGTGCGCGCCGCCTTTCCTCGAACCAGGCCGCCGTCACCTCGCCCCGCTCGGCAAGTCTCTCCACGCGAACCCGTTGTTTTCGCCGGTCCCCGATCTCAGGGTGGAAGTTGACTCCCCAGACGCGCGGCCAAACTCCGTCCGCGTCGCGGGAGAGCTCCAGCATCGTCACCGCCTCCCCCGGAATCTCCGGCCGCGACCCTTCCTCGAACGCGAGCAGCAGCCCCGTCTTCGTCCCGATCGGGATCAGGTCGTAGAGGCGGCTGTCGAGGACCCGAAACCCGGCCCCTCCATTTGCCCGCGCGAGACCGGAGAACCACGGATGTTCCAGCGCGGCGGGCGTCAGAACGTTACCCGTCACGCCTGTGCTCTTCCCGCCCTTCTCGGCGGGCCTTAGGACGGCCGCCGCCACTCCCGACCAGCGCGCCAGGAGACCGAAGCTGTGGCAGATGCCGAGGAGCGAGACCGACGGGTCGCGGAGGACGCGGTCGAAGAACCGGAAGAGAGGGGCTTCCCACGCGGCGCTCTCCCGCACTCCCTGGCTCGCCTCCGAGACCCCGTCGTTCTCGCGGGGGTCGAGAGCCCCGGGCCCTCCGGTGCCGACCACGATGCTGAACCGGCCGGCCGGACCCTCCGGGACGGCGCCGCCGGCCCGGACGTCGTAGCTGAGGACGCGGAGCTCCGGTGCCCCCGGGAGGTGAGCCCGTTCCTGCCGGGCGATCTCCAGGAGCGTGTCGACGATCGACTCATGCCCGAGGTTGGGAAAACCGTGGTGCATGTCGAGGACGGCCACGTCGACCATCCCTCGCTCCGGCCCGGGCTCGTCCCCGGCCTTCTCGACCCGCGCGTAGTGGAGGCCCGGGTCGTCGTAAACCTCGCTCGGGACCAGAGTCGCCGGTGCGATCGGGACAGGCGGCGACATCAGCCTCGTTCGTCCTTCAGCTCGCGGGTCATCAGCTTCACGACGGCGGCGCGGGGGTCGGTCCTGCCCGAGAGGATCTCGCGGATCGCCTCCGCGATCGGCATCTCGACGCCGGCCCCCTCCGCCAGCTCGACTAGCGCTTCGGCGGGGAAGACACCTTCGGCCACCTCTCCCTGGAGCTGGGCGAGCGCGACGTCCAGCGTGGCCCCACCGGCGAGAGCGAGGCCTACACGGCGGTTCCGCGAGAGGTCGCCTGTGGCGGTCAGGATCAGGTCGCCGGCGCACGCGAGGCCGGCGAACGTCTCGGGGTCGCCACCCAGCTTCGTCCCCAACCGGCGGATCTCCGCGAGGGCCCGGGTCAGGAGCGCGGCGCGCGTATTCTGGCCGAGCCTCAGCCCGTCGATGATCCCGGCCGCGATCGCCACG
>CALFNC010000382.1 GCA_937902605.1 uncultured Acidobacteriota bacterium
CGCCGTCGGCGACGTCGGGCCGGAGCGGCCGCCAGGGCTGGCTGGCGATGTCGAAGAAATCGGCCATGGCGCACTTAGTATCTCTCACGGATGGGCGGACGTATGATCGTCTCGCGGCCGGAGTTCCCGCGGGGACCGGCCGCCCCGCCCGCCCCGGCAGCCGTCTTTCTTACCGGCTCCCGGCGGCATCCGGGCGAACGGGCCTCTTCATCCCGGCAGAGCCGGAGATTTGGGGAGGTGCCAAATGACCATCACCACCGGCCACTTTCGTCTCTTCGCAATCGTCTGCGGTCTTCTCGTCTTTGCCGCCGCGTCCTACCGCGTCTGGCAGCTCTCGACCCAGCCGGTTGGCGACACGTGGACCCCGGCGATCTACGCGCCGGGGCTCGAGGCGACGGCGGACAAGCTCGAGGTCCTCGTCTCCGGGGTTCCGCTCGCCAAGGCGGTTGCCGAGCAGCAGCTGTCGATGGCGACGAACGGGAATATGGTCGCAGTGAAGGGGTCGGACATCAGGATTCGTTTGAACAACGAATCGGCTATCCGGGCCGCCTCCGTTTCCGCCATGCTCGGGTACGCGGCGCTTGCGGGAGGAGGCTTCGTTCTCCTGGTGATCGGCCTCCTGACGCCCATGATCGGCGCCTTCCGGCAGCACGGGCTGATCGACCTCCACCTGACGACCTGAAAGTCGCCGGTCGCCGAGGAGGCCGCGGCCGCCGTCAGGGAACCGCGGGCTCGTCGGCCGGGAGGGAGAAGGACCGGATCTGGCCGGACCTGTCGCGGCCGACGACGAGCGACGGGCGGAAGAAGGGAGTGCAGGGGAGCGGGGCGTTCCAGCAGCGATCGCCGGCGACTGGCGTCAGGATCTCGTCGCCCGAGGAGGTCCGCCGCGTCCTAACCTTGGTCGAGGGAGAAGGAGGGGGAGAGACGAGCCCCTGCCACGGCGAGGGGCGCTTTTCCCATCGGAGCGCCTCGCCCGCCCCGACCGCCAGTAGGGCCAGGGCGACGCCGGCCGACGCGAGGGCGACGCGCCGCCGCCTCGACCAGTCCGGGAGCCCCGCGCTCCGGAGCGCGGCCGCTAATGGCGGGACGGTGACGCCATAGAGGAGACCGGCGGCAAAACGCGGATCGGGCGCTGTGACGAACCAGAAGGCGAGACCCGCCGCCGAGATCCCGGTTGGGACGAGGAGGGGAAGGCGGTCCTCCTTTCGGATCCTGCGGAGCGCGAGGACCAGCGTCGACAGGAGGAGAAGCGGCCCGTAAACGCCGATCGGCGTGGGGGGAAACGCAAGGAGGCGGACGTTCCGGCGGACCCAGGGTGGAGCCCACTCCCGGAACGGGACCGAATGGTCCGGCTTGGGCCCGGGGTTGCGCGCCCAGTTTTCGATCCGGGCCCGGTCGAGCTCGACCAGCGAACGAGGAACAGCCCACGAGGCGTTGGCCACTCGGGTGGCCGGAAGCGGGTAGAGGAGGTGCCCGGTCGTAACGATGCCTCGCGCCGCCCACGGGACGGCGAGGAGGAGAGCCGGGACGAGAAGCGCTCCGAGGGGGCGGGCGATCCGAGGTCCAGCGGTGGCGGCGGTGAAGGCGGTCACAGCGGCGACGGTGAGGAGTGCCGCGGCCGTCGGCGCGGCGGAGAGCTTCACGCTGGCCGCGAAGAGACCGAGGAACGCGGCCCGGCGGAGGGCAAGGAAGTCGGCGGGGCCTTCGAATGCCGCGGACGCCTGCGCGAGCGCGAGGATCGTGAGGAAGGTGACGGCCAGGTCGGGTGAGGGCGACGGGAGGCTCCGGTCGAGGAACGCCCAGCTGATCGGGACGAAGCCCGCGGCGAGGAAGAGGTCGGAGAACCCGGCCTCCGCGCGGACGAGACGGCGGATGGCATTCCATACGGAGAGCGCGAAGGCGAGCGTGAGCTCAGCCGACGCGAGAGCTGCTCCGGTGCCGCTTAGACCCGGGAGCGAGAGGGCTGGGGGGACGCTGAACCAGAGCGATGCGACGCCGAACCGCTCGTGCAAGTTCGCAAGGCCCAGCGGCAGCGCGCCGTCCGCGACCCATCGGACGGCCTGGAGGTGGTAGAGGCCCGAGTCGTACAACATCACCCCGTAGCCGCAGACGGCGGAGAGGAGGACCGTGGTCACGAGGATCGCGGCGGTGCCGGTAATGTCGAGACCCTCGCCCAGCTCGCCTCTCGCGAGCCACGCGCCGGCCAGGCCGAGGAGGCATGCCGCCAGGGCGAATGCGGGTGTGACGCCCCCGAAGAGGTTCCAGGTGGTCGACGTGGCGGCCAGCAGGGCGAGCCCCGAAACGATCCGGAGCGGGAAGCGGTGGCTCGCGGGCAGGTCCGGCAGGAGGCTTCGGACGCCGGGCAGGGAGCCGAGCCCGGCGAGGGCGATTCCCCACAGGAGGATCGGGCCGAACGCGCTCAGCACGCGGGCCGCTCCCGCTCGCGCCAGGCCGCGGCGGTCAGGACGCCGAGCGCCATGAGCCACCCGGCGACCTGGAACGACCTGAAGGCCCAGGGACCCAGCCGCGTGTCGAGGAGCGTCGACGGCAGGAGCTGGGCGAGGAAGAGGAGCCCGAAGCTCGCGCTCGCCGCCCGGTGGAGGGGTCCCGGCTCGCCGAGGAAGACGAGGCGGAGGAGGGCCGCGAGAGGGAAGACGACGAGGATGTCGTCGTAGATCCGGTGATAGGTGAAGAGCCTCGCGACGAGCGCGGTCACCCCGATCAGCGTCCAGAGCCCGGCCCGCCGGTGGAAGAAGACGAACAGGCCGAGAAGGAGGAGGGCCGCGCCTCCGGCCGGGAGCGCGAGACGGGGGTGGCCAAGCACGGAGAGGGCGTTCAGCAGGTTCCCATAGCCCCCGACCCGCCAGGGCTCCCTGGCCACGTTTCCCACCCAACCCGAGAGGAGGTCGGCCGCCGCGGCGGGCTGGCAGAGAACGGCCACGAGCATGGCGGCGGCGTAGGCCCCCACGGCCAGGAACGCGGGACGAAGGCGCCTTGGGAGGAAGAGGAGGAGCCAAAAGAACGGGATCGCGATGGACGGCTTCACGAGAGCGAAGGCGAAGAGAAGGCCCGCGAGGAGATCGTCCCGGAGGCCGCGGCCGCGCACCGCGAGGAGAAGGCTCCCGGCAAGGGCCAGGAGAACCACGGCGCCGAGCTGACCCATGGTGACGGTGACCCCCGTCCCGTACGCCACAAAGACCAGGATCGCCGATAGGAGCTTCTCGGAGGCGGTCCTCCCCCCGCACTCGCGGACGAAGAGGAGAGCGAGGCCGGCCGCCGCGGCGAGGGAGAGGACGAACCAGGCAAGCCGCGCCTGGGGCCACGCCAGCCAGCCGAGGAACGGCCAGAGGAGGGCATACGTCGCGGGGGGATAGATCGCGTCGGGGAGGAGCGGGTAGACGGGCTGCCCCGCGAACCAGGCATGGACCTCCCCGAAGCGAAGGTGGAGGTCGGGGGCGCCGGCCGCCTCCCCGGCGGTCCGGAACGGGCGCGCCAGCTGGATCGGGAGCCGCATGGCGGCCCGGACCGACCCGAGCAGGACTGCGCCCTGGACGAGCAGGCGCTTCAGGCCGTTTCCCCTGGCCCCGTGGGCCGGTCCTTCCAGGCGCGGACGCAGGCGTAGACGGTCAGCGCGAGGCAGGCGGCGAAGGTGGCGACGAAGGCGAAGAACATCCCCCACTGCGGGGCCTCGGCGGGCTGGCCCACCGCGCCCGACACGGCGAGATAGAGGCCGCGTACCTGGTGGCGGGTCACGACCATCAGGAGGATCGCCCCCAGGATCAGCTCGGTGACGTGTCTAGCCTTCTTCGGGGCGGCCAGCGGGTCGGAAAGCTGGGCCAGCAAGACGAGAAGGCCGAGGCCGAGGAGGATCGCCAGTGTGAGCGGGCCCATCGTCGCCCCGCCCCCTTTCATCAGGCCGATGAGGACCGGCCGGGGCAGGACGAGCAGCAGCCAGACCCCGTCGGCCATCTGGAGGAACGTGGCGAAGAGGGCGGCCTTCTGGCCGAAGCGGGCAAGAGCGTCGGCGTCGGCCCGGTCCTTTCCGGCCTCGGCCGCGCGAATCCCTTGCCGCATCGCGAGCGCGCCCGCGAGCGAGACTGCTGCCAGGACGAAGTGGAGGAAGCGGGGCGCGAAGGACGGATCGAGATCGGAAGAGCGTCGTGTAGGGAAAGAGTGTAGATCTCGGTGGTCGCCGTA
>CALFNC010000383.1 GCA_937902605.1 uncultured Acidobacteriota bacterium
GGTCCGGCGCTCCGATTCCTCCGCAGGTCGCATCTCAGAAGGATAGCGCCTGGGGGCACGGGGACGGATTCGGGATGTCGGGCGGGTCTTAATAGACTAGTCAGACTAGACTTGATGCGATAGGCTTCTCGCGGAGATCAGGATCGTGCCCAAGACCTATTCGACGTACGAGGCGAAAGCGAAGTTCAGCGAGGTGCTCCGGCAGGTCCGGGCAGGGAAGAGCGTCGTCATCTCGCTGCGGGGAGTGCCCGTCGCTGAGATGCGGCCGATCGCCCGGACGGAGGAGGGGCTGGCCGGGGTCGTTTCGAGGCTCCGGGGGCAGGGTCTCCTGGTCCGGCAGCCGGCCGGGTCGAAGCCGCTTCTTCCCGTTTCGCGGAAGACGGGGGCCCTGAAGCGGTTCCTGGAGGACCGGGACTGATCCGGCGAAGGCGTTGATGAAGGCGGCCTACGTCGACACTTCGTGCCTGGTGGCGATCGCCTTCGGCGAGAGGGGCTCAGCGAAGCTCGCCGCGAGGCTCGCGAGGTACGAGGCCGTCTTCTCCTCGAGCTTGCTCGAAGCGGAGCTGAAAGCAGCGTTTCGGCGGGAGGGCGTCGACGGCGATCCGCTGGACGTTCTGCCGAACCTCGAATGGGTCATCCCCGACAGGCCGCTGACGGCCGAGATCGACAAGGTCCTGGAGAAGGGCTACGTGAGAGGGGCCGACGCCTGGCACCTCGCCTGTGCCCTGCTGCTGGCTCCTGATGGACGGGATCTCCGGTTCGAGACACTCGACGCGCGCCAGGCCGAGGTGGCGGGGAGACTGGGATTCGCCTGACGGGGGTCGTCGACTCAGCGCTCGCGGGTCCAGATCACCCTCCTCTCGACTCTTCCGGACCAGATCATTATGATCCATATGACTAGATCCTGGAGGTGACGATGAACAGCGGAACCCGGGCGACAACTGAGATCCCGATCGCGGAGGCAAAGGCCAAGCTGTCCGAGTGCATTCGTCGTGCGGAAGGTGGCGAGGTGATCTTGCTGACTCGACATGGCCGGGCCGCTGTGGCGCTGATTTCCGCGAGCGATGCCGAGCAGGTGGAGCGCCTGCGGGCGGCTGGGCCTGACAAGGGCCTCGCGGGCCTCGCGGGTGGTTGGCCCGGATCGGACGAGCTGGTGGACCTGATCAAGGAGCACCGGCGGTCGAAACCCCGGTCCGCGCCACGGCTCGGGTGACACGCAGTGCCGTTCCTCTTCGATACCGACGCCATCTCGGAGGCTCTCCGAAAGAGGCCGTCGGCGGGGTTTGTCGCATGGCTGTCGCGGCTGCCGCGGGCGGAGCAGTTCGCGAGCGCGGTTTCGATCGGCGAAATGTACCGCTGGGCTTTCCGTTCTCCGGACCGGGATAGACACCTGAGGAACATCGAGGAGAGGGTCCTCCCGGCGTTGACGGTCCTTCCTTTCGACACGTCCGTGGCCAGAATCTACGGAGAGCTCCATGCGGCGCTTTCGGCGGTAGGACGGCCCCTCGCCGACGCGGACCTGCAGATTGCCGCGACCGCGCTCCGATTCGACCTGGAGCTTGTGACGGGGAACCTACGTCACTTTTCGAGGATCCCCGGCCTCGTCGTCAACGACGTGCTCTCGCGAAGCCGGGAAAGATGAGGGAGCAAGGGCCGACGTTCAGACCCGGTACCGGGCCCGCTGGCGGAACCAGATGGTCAGTTGCTCGACGTCGAGCGTGCCGGAGCCACCGGGGTTGCAGCGGGTTTTGGAGCGGGCGCGGTTGAGGACGCCGCAAAGCGGTTCAGCGTCTCGACGTCTTGCGGGGAGAGGCGGGCGTCGTCATGGATCGCCAGGTAGAACCAGGGGGGCATTTTTGCCTTCGCGATCTCCTTCGGCGTCTTCGCGAGCCTGCGAAGCTGCTTTTCCGAGGCGGTCCAATCGGAGAAGTTCAAATCCTTTCGCCCTTCCCGCACGTCGCGGGAAACCAGCCACGAGATGGGGGCCACCTTGCTGTACCAGAGCCAGACGGTCTCGTTGGAATGACAGTCATAGCAGGACCTTCGCAGGATGGCCTGGACGTCGGGCGGAGCCGGCATCTCCTTCTGGACCGGCGGATTCGTCCGGTCGACCGGGATCAGCTGGATCGCTCCCAGAGCGACCACCACGGCGCCCGCCAGGGTCTTCCACAACTTCTGACTCATGAGCCACATCCTCTCAGTTCTCGCCCGTGAGGGCACCTTTCGCCACTGCGATTGACCTGCACACGGTCCTTCACTTCACGAGCCCAGTCTCACATCAGGAGGGAATGGATGACAAGCCTTTGACCAGTCGTAGGTCGGAGGCCTCACGTATTCTTCCCGCATGGCCGAGCCGATCAACGTGGCCGAAGGCGTGAGGATCCCCGGGTCCGCCATCACCATGCGGGCGGTGCGGGCCTCGGGGCCGGGTGGCCAGAACGTCAACAAGGTGTCGTCGCGAGTGGAGCTGCTCGTCGACCTCGCCGCGGTCGAGGGGCTGGACGAGGGCGCCAGGGCACGGC
>CALFNC010000384.1 GCA_937902605.1 uncultured Acidobacteriota bacterium
CATGTATGCGGGGGTGGTGACCAGCTTCCGCTTCCCGTCGACGACGATCGACTCGACCGGGCACGAGACGTGGTGCGCCCCCATGGCGTTCACCTTGCCGGCGGTCGCGGCGTCGGTCCCGATCGTCAACGACGGCTTCTCCTCCCCGAGGAGCTTCGCCAGGATGACCGGCGCGATGCACATCGCTCCCACCGGTTTCCCGGCGGCGTGGACGGCCCGAACCAGATTCGCCACCCCCGGGTCGACGGTGCACGCCTCCCCCGCGACCGCGAAGGTGCTCAAGTTCTTTGCCGCCCCGAACCCGCCCGGGATGACGATGGCGTCGAATTCCGACGGATCGGCTTTCGCCACGTCGCGGACGGCGCCGCGCGCGATCCGGGCCGCCTCGACGAGGACGTTCCGGGTCTCGCCAGGAGCGGGCTTTCCGGTGAGATGGTTGACGACGTGCATCTGGGGGACGTCGGGCGCTAGACAGACGATCTCGACGCCGGCGCGGTCGAGCGCGAGCAGCGTCAGGACGGACTCGTGAATCTCGGCGCCGTCGTAGACGCCGCACCCCGCGAGGATCACCCCGATTTTCGGTCTGGCCATGTTTCCCCTCCTGGGAGGAATGATAGTCAACGGGTCCACGCCAGGGGCGCCGCGCGACCCAATCTTTGAGACAACGTCTCTTTTGGTATGCTGCCTGGCTCGAAACATGACGACTTACATGCGGATCAAGGGAATCGTCCCACCGTCGAGCGAGAGGCAGCCGCCGATGGACCACGCGGCGAAACCGGCGGAAAAGCCGGCCGAGAAGAAGTAGTCAGAAGGAGATCGGGCTATCCCCTATTTCTTCGTCCCGTGGAACTGCTCTTCCTCCGTCGAGCCCTTCAGCGCCGAGGTCGAGACGTCGCCGCCGATCACGGTGGTCTGGACGAGGTCGAAGTAGCCGGCCCCGACGAAGCTCTGGTGCTTGATGGCGCGGAAGCCGGCCGTCCGCTCCAGCTCGAACTCGTTCTCCTGTAGCCGGACGAAGGCGCTCATCCCCTCGCTCTTGTAGCCGTGGGCCAGCTCGAACATCGAGGCGTTGAGCGTGTGGAATCCGGCCAGCGTGATGAACTGGAACCGGTACCCCATGTCCCCCAGCTCCTCCTGGAACGAGGCGATCTGGGCATCGGAGAGCTTCCGCTTCCAGTTGAACGACGGCGAGCAGTTGTAGGCGAGCGCCTTTCCCGGGAACTTCTCGTGGACCCGTTTCGCAAACTCGCGCGCCTCGTCGACGTCGGGCGTCGCCGTCTCGCACCATACGAGGTCGACGTACGGGGCGAACGCACAGGCGCGCGCCGAGGCGTACTCGATACCGTCCTTCACGATGTAGAAACCGTCGCTCGTCCGGTCGCCGGTGAGGAACTCGCGGTCGACCTGGTCGATGTCGCCGCGGATCAGGCCGGCCCCCAAGGCGTCCGTCCGGCCGATCAGGACGATCGGGACCCCCATGACGTCGGCGGCCAACCGCGCCGCGACCAGCTTCTGGATGAACTCGTGGATCGGGACGAGGACCTTCCCGCCCATGTGCCCGCACTTCTTCAGCGAGGAGAGCTGGTCCTCCAGGTGGATGCCGCCGGCCCCCGCCTCGATCATCGACTTGATCAGCTCAAAGGTGTTCAGGGGGCCCCCGAACCCGGCCTCCGCGTCGGCGACGATGGGGGCGAAGTAGTAGACGTCGCTTCGCCCTTCCATGTGCTGGATCTGGTCCGCCCGCATCAAGGCGTTCGTGATCCGCCGGATGACCGTCGGGACGCTCGTCACCGGGTAGAGGCTCTGGTCGGGGTACATCGTCAGGGCGTCGTTCGCGTCGCCCGCCACCTGCCATCCCGAGAGGTAGATCGCCTTCAGCCCCGCCTGGACCTGCTGGACCGCCTGGTTTCCCGTCAGGGCACCGAGCGCCCGGACGAACTTCTCGGTGTGCAGGAGGTTCCAGAGCCGCTCGGCTCCGAGACGGGCGACTGAATAGTCGAGCTGGATCGTGCCGCGAAGGCGGTCGACCTCGCTGGCGGAGAAGGGACGAACGATCCCCTTCCAGCGGAGGTCGTTTGCCCATGAGCGCTCGAGTTCGCTGACGGACTGCGTGCGATACATGGAGTGGCCCTCCTCACGTTCGGATTCGTTCTCAATCTCAGAGCCCTGCGGCACCTTCTAACTTTAACCCGCATTCCGAGAAAGTTCCCGGCCTCACCCGCTGTGCCGGAAGTTGATGACGTCGCCGTCCTGGACGACGTACTCCTTCCCTTCGAGCCGCAGCGACCCGTGCGTCTTGCAGACCGCGAGCGAGCCGGCCTCGATCAACGTCTGGAAGGGGACGACTTCGGCGCGGATGAACCCCTTCTCGATGTCGGTGTGGATCGCCCCGGCCGCCCGGACCGCACTCGTCCCGGCCGGGATCGACCAGGCCCGGCACTCGTCCTCGCCGGCGGTCAGGAACGAGATCAGCCCGAGGAGGGAATAGGCGGCGCGGAGGAGCCGGTCGAGCGCGCGATCAGGGAGCCCCATCCCCTTCAAGAACTCGGCCTGCTCGTCCGGCGACATCTGGGAGATCTCCTGCTCGAGTGGGGCGCAGACGACCGAGAAGGCTACCCCGGGCGCTCCGTCCCATTTTCCGAACCCGGCGCGCTTCACCGCCCCGGCCAGGTCCCCCGCCTCCTCCTCGCCGACGTTCAGGATGACGAGGAGCGGCTTGAGGGTGAGGAACGTGAAGCCGCGGAGGATCTTCTTCTCCTCCGGCGTCAGGTCGATCTGCCTCAGCGGCGTCCCAGCGTCGACGGCCAGGCGGCACTTCTCGACCGCGTTGCGCTCCGCCGTCAGCTCCGGCGCCTTCCGCTTCTGCATCTCCTTGCCGAGCTTCTCGAGCCGGTTCGTGGCGATCGAGAGGTCCGAGAGGAGGAGCTCGGTCTCGAGCAGGTCCAGGTCCCGCGCCGGGTTCACGTCCCCCTCGGGATGCGGGATCGCCTCGGAGCCGAACGCGCGAACGACGGCGGCGAGCCCGTCCATCGTCTTCAGCTCCGGGAGGTTCATGCTCTGGCCGCCCCCCTTGGTGATTCCGGGGATGTCGACGAACCGGACCACGGCCGGCGTGTGCTTCTTCGGATGGTACATCGCGGTCAGGCGGTCCAGCCGTGGGTCGGGGACCTGGGCCGTGCCGACGTGGGCTTCCCTCTTCCCGCCGGCCGCGCCCGGCTGGTGCCCCGTGAGGAGGGAAAAGAGGGTTGTCTTGCCCGAGAGCTCCAGTCCGACGATTCCGAATTCCATTCCGTTCTCCTGTGACACGCGGGAAGGTGTCCGCGGCCGCGGCCGGATGATACGGGACGCTATGGGGAGGAGCCCCGCCGCTCGGACGGGCCGGCCCGCGGACTTCGGCTCGCTGCCGGCACCCCCTAGAATGGCGGGACCGGCCCTCCTCCAGCGTGGGCCGGGGAGAGAAGCGTCATGCCCGTCAACCTGAGAAACCGCCACTTCCTGACGATCCACGAATTCACCCAGGCCGAGGTCCGTACCCTCCTCGACCTCGCGCGGGACCTCAAGCGCGCCAAATACGCCGGGACCGAGCAGCCCCGCCTCCGCGGGAAGAACATCGCGCTGATCTTCGAGAAGGACTCTACCCGCACCCGCTGTGCCTTCGAGGTGGCCGCGCACGACCAGGGGGCTCACGTCACCTACCTCGGCCCCTCGGGCTCCCAGATCGGCAAGAAGGAGTCGATGAAAGACGCCGCCCGCGTCCTGGGGCGGATGTACGACGCCATCGAGTACCGTGGCCACGGCCAGGCGATCGTCGACGAGCTGGCGAGACACGCCGGCGTCCCGGTCTGGAACGGGCTGACCGACGAGTTCCACCCGACCCAGATCCTGGCCGACCTCTTGACGATGGAGGAGCATTCGGACCAGCCGCTCCACGCCCAGGCGTTCTGCTTCCTCGGCGACGCCCGGAACAACATGGGGAACACGTTGATGCTGGGCGGGGCGCTCATGGGGATGGACGTCCGCCTCGGCGCGCCAAAACACGTCTGGCCCGCGGAAGCGCTCGTCACCAAGGCCCGCGAGCTAGCCAGGGTCTCGGGCGGGAAGGTGACGCTGACCGAGGACCCGAAGGCGGCCGTGAAAGGGTGCGACTTCGTCCACACCGACGTTTGGGTCTCGATGGGCGAGCCCGAGTCGGTCTGGGAGGAGCGGATCCGCCTCCTGAAGCCTTACCAGGTCAACGCGGCGCTGATGGCGGCCACTGACAACCCGAAGGCGAAGTTCATGCACTGCCTCCCGGCCTTCCACGATCGCCACACGAAGGTGGGCGAGGAGATCTTCAAGAAGTTCGGCCTCGACGGGATGGAGGTGACCAATGAGGTCTTCGAGTCGCCGGCCTCCATCGTCTTCGACCAGGCCGAGAACCGGGTCCACACCATCAAGGCGGTGATGGTGGCGACGCTCGGCGCGTAACGAACCCGTCGTGAGGCTCGTCGTCGCCCTGGTGGCAACGCGCTCCTCCGGCGCGGCCAGACTCTTCGCGATCAGCGCGGGGTGAAAGCGTCCTCGGGGACCTGGATCAGCACCGCCTCGCCTCTCACGCACTCCTGACCTTCCACCCGGAGTGACGTCGAGACGACGACCTTCCGCCCCTTGACCGACACGATCTGCGAACGCAGCTCGATCGGCGGTCCGAGCAGCGTCGGCTTCAGGTAGTCGACCTTCAGCGACGCCGTCACGCACCGCGGGTACGGCCCTTGGTCCATCGGCTGGCCCGCCGCGCGGTGCAGGGCAGCCGCGGCGGAGCCGGTGGAGTGGCAGTCGATCAGGCACGCCAGGTACCCGCCGTAGACGTAGCCAGGCAGGGCGATCTGCCACGGCTCTGGCGACATCGTGCAGACCGTCTCTTCCCCGTCCCAGAAGCTGCGAATGTGGTGTCCCTTCTCATTCAGACGGCCGCAGCCGAAGCAGTGGCTCCACCCCTCCGGGTAGAGGTCCTGGAATGCGGGAACGGTCATGTCGTCTCCTTCGCTCTTCACGCGATCGCCAAAAGGGCTTCCTCGACGGCTCCCCGGACGAGGTCGACCT
>CALFNC010000385.1 GCA_937902605.1 uncultured Acidobacteriota bacterium
GGAGCAGTTCGCGAAGTGGTCGCCGCACCTTTACGCCGACAGGATCACGACGCCCTATACTGGCCGACTGAGGAACGCCAACCGGAAGGAAGTCCTCGCCGCCGTTCTGCTTCTCCTCGCCGGGCTACTCATCCGTGTGGCTCTCTCGAGCCGGACGACGATCACGGGGGACAGCCTCCGGTTCCTGTCCCAGGCCGAGGATCTCGCTGCGGGCTCCGCGGATCTGATTCCCGGGGACCCTTTCTCCGCCGTCCCTCCTGGCTATCCCCTGTTCATCCGGGCGGCGGGCTGGATAACGCCCGGGGTTGCGTTCTTGCTCCGCGTCCAGCTCCTCCTTTCGGCCCTGACGCTTCTACTCGTCTGGCTCGCCGCCCGGCGTCGGTCCCGGAAAGGAGCCCTCGTGGCGCTGGCCCTCCTGGCCCTAAACCCGTGGCTCGCGCGCCAGCAGGCCCTCGTCATGTCCGAGACGCTTGGAGCATTTCTGGTAGTGGTGACGGTGCTGCTTTGGCCCGCGCCCGGGCGGCCGCTCGCGGCCTTGCCGGCTTTCGCCCTCGGCGCGCTGGCCGTGGGAACATCTCTCGCGACGCCGGCAGCCGCCTTCGTCGCTGTTCCCGTCCTGGGCGTTCTCGCCTGGCGGAACCGCCACTGTGCCGTCGTGGTGGGCCTGATGGCGGCCGGTATGTTCCTGGTCCTCGCTCCTTGGCAGGTATACCTGCTCGAGAAGACCGGCCGCGTGGAGCCGTTGCTTTTCCGCCCCCTCGGATCTGGAAGAGCGGGGCTCCAGATGTGGCTCCGGACCTGGTCCACGACGCCCCAGGACAAGGGGGTCTGGTGGAGCCGGGAGGTACGGCGCGAGCTTCCGGAGCGGGCCCTCGGGCAGGGTCCGGAGCGGGCTCTCATCCGGAAGGCGCTGGAGGAAGCCCCGTGCGGCTATGCCGGATACGTCATCGGCAGCGGCTACGACGAGACCTTCCGCGAGGCGGCGCGCGCCCGGAGAACCGAGCATCCGGTCCTTTTCTGGATCGGCCTACCTCTGGTCCGGTCCGTGACGCTCTGGCTGGACTATCGTTCGATGATCGGGGTGCCGGAGTACCTGAGGCGAGCCGGCGGCCTCCTCCGGACCTCGTACTGGGCCACTCACGTCGTCTTCTGGAGCGTGAACCTCGTGACGCTCGGGCTCTTCGGCTGGGGGACCGTCCGGGCCTTCCGGTTGAGGGACTTGCTCCTTCTCGCCGTCGTCGCCGGGGCCGTGGCGTATTCCCTCGCGAGCGCGGTCAGCGCCAAGGGCGAGTTCCGGAGAAACCTGACGCTCGAGCCGGCCCTCGCACTTCTGGTCTGCGCCGTGCCGGCGAGCGAGCGTCTGGAGGAGCCGGGCTCGTGACGGCCTTCGAGCTCCTCCTCTTCTCGACCGACCCGGAAACGGTGTCCCGGTACACCGAGGCCGGTGTCGACGGCTTCATCGTGGACTGGGAGCGGATGGGGAAGGAGACGCGGCAGGCCGGAGCCGACACGGAGATCAATAAAGACACGCCCGAGGATCTCCGGCGGGTGCGGGCCGCGACGAACGCCCGGCTCCTCTGCCGCCTGAATCAATCCGGCCCGTGGACGCCCGGAGAGATCGAGGAGGCCGTCGCCGGCGGGGCCGACGAGCTCCTGATTCCGATGGTGCGGAGCCCGGAGGAAGTCCTCGAGGCGATTCGGCTCGCGGCGGGCCGCTGTGGGGTCGGGATTCTCATCGAGACCCTTGACGCCGTCCGCCACGCGGCGCAGCTGGCCCGCCTCCCGATCAGCCGCGCCTACGTCGGCCTGAACGACCTCTCCATCGAGCGGAGGTCGCGATCAATCTTCGAGCCCCTCACGGACGGTCTCGTCGACGGGATCCGGCCGCTCTTCACGATTCCGTTCGGCCTCGCGGGGTTGACCCTTCCGGAATGCGGGCGGCCGATCCCGTGCCGCCTCCTGATCGGCGAGATAACCCGTCTCTCGTGCGGCTTCAGCTTCCTGCGCAGGTCCTGGCGGCGCGACATGGCCGGACGCGAGCCTCGAGCCGAGCTTTTGCGGATCAGGGCCGCGATCGAACGCGCCAGTCGGCGGAGCGCCGAGGAGATCGCCCGGGATCGCGCGGAGCTGGTCGAGACCGTCGCGGCCGCCGCCGGCGGTGACGCAGGACCGAGAAAGATCCCTTGACGGGCCCCAAGACGAGCGGTGCCCCCGGAGATAGGGCAGAGGTCAGCGTCGTTCTGCCGGTCTACCGTAACCGTGCGACGTTGGACGAGCTGCACCGGAGGCTGTCGACGGCGCTCGCCGGAGCGTCCCTGCCGTACGAGCTGATTTTCGTGGACGAGGCCTGCCCGG
>CALFNC010000386.1 GCA_937902605.1 uncultured Acidobacteriota bacterium
CTGGAGTCGCGTGGCAGGCCGCTCGGCCAGGGCGCCGCGTCGATCCGGAAGTACCGGGGAGCGCTCGACTGGCCCGCCCGGGGGAAGGTCGCGGTCCCGTTCGGGCGGATCGCGAACCCGAAGTTCCCCAAGACGTTCCTCCGCTCGTCCGGCTGGACGATCGACGCCCCGTCGGGGACCGAGGCGCGGGCCGTTTTCGGAGGCGAGGTCGTCTACGCGCAGTGGCTGAAGGGGTACGGGAACCTGGTGGTCCTCGACCACGGCGAGGGGGTCTTCACGCTCTACGGCCGTCTCCTGCCCAACACGGCGCAACAAGGCGACCGGGTGGCGCTGGGGGACCGGGTCGGGACCGTCGGGGAGCCGCCCGAGGACGAGGTGGCCGGTCTCTATTTCGAGGTCCGGGACTCCCGGGCCTCCGTCGACCCGCAGCTCTGGCTTCGGTGAGCCTTTGTCCCTGCCGCGTATCATCCGATCGTGAGCAAGTCCCGTCTTTTCGGCGTCGCCGCGTCCGTCACCCTCGTCACCAGTCTCTTCATGGTCCTGCCGCACCTCGGGGCGCAGGAGGAAGAGCCCGGCACGAAGTCCAAGGAAGCGAAAGCCGAGAAAGAGGGGAAGGACGGCCTCTACCGGCCCCTCGGCCTCTTCACGGAGGTCCTGACGCTCATCCGGTCCAACTACGTCGAGCCGGTCGAGATGAAACCCCTCCTGTCGGGGGCCTTCAGCGGGATGACCGAGGCGATGGACCCGTTCGCCGAGTACATCCCGGCCGACCAGATGGCCGCCTTCAGGGCCGCGGAATCGGCCCGCAAGAAGGGGGAAGTGGTCGATCCGGGGGTCATCCTGGCCCGCCGGTTCGGCTATCCGCTCGTCGTCTCGGCAGTCGCGGGGGGACCGGCTGCGGCCGCCGGGCTCGAGAGCGACGACCTGATCGAGAAGATCGGGGGGAAGACCGTCCGCCAGATGCCGATGTGGGAGGTCCAGTCCCTTCTTTCCGGGAAGCCCGGGATGAAGGTCGAGCTGCTGGTCGTCCGTGAGGCGAAGCCGAGGCACCGGACCTTCACGATCACCCTCCACTCCTGGACGCCCGAGGGACCAAAGACCGAGCGGACGTCGGGCGAGACGGTCATCCGGATTCCCGACTTCGCACCCGGGACGGCGGCAGCCCTCAAATCCCTGATCTCGCCCTTCGACCGCACGAAGCCTTTGATCGTCGACCTGCGTGGGAACGCGTTCGGCAGCTACGACGAGGCCGCGAAGGCGGTGGGGCTCTTCGTTCCCGCGGGACCGATCGGCGAGCTGAAGGGCCGGAAGGTCGAGGGGAAGAAGTGGGCAGCGGCCGAAGGGGAGAGGATCCACGAGAGTCCCGTCGTCGTCCTGGTCGACAGCGGGACGGGTGGCCCGGCAGAGCTCTTCGCGGCCGTGATCCGTGAATCGGAGAAGGCGACCGCGAAGGACCAGAAAAAGATCCGGCTCGTCGGAGAGCCGACGTTCGGCGCCGGGTCGGTCCTCGAGGTCGTGCCGCTCTCCAGCGGGGGCGCCCTGAAGCTCTCCGTCGCGAAGGTCCACACCGCGGGAGGCCGCGCGCTTTCGCCGAAGGGGCTCGAACCAGACGACCGCGTCTACGTCATGCCGCCCGAGGAGGGACAGCCCTCGCCCGGAGACCTGATCCTCCAGCGGGGAGTCAAGCTGCTCGCGGAGATGGCCGCGAGGTACAAGACCGCCTCGTGAAGGGCAGCTCCCGACGGAGCGGGGCGGGGCGCCCGTCCGGCGGTGGGATGCGCCGGTCTCTGGCCTTCCTGCTCGTCGGCGGCCTCCTTGGAGGGGCGGCGGTCTACGTCCTCGGCCCGAGGATCGGCGGGCGCTCCGGAGATCGACGACAAGAGGAGTCCCCCGGGACCACTCCGACGAAGGCCGTGCCTGCGGACACCCCGGCCGATTTCGAGCCCGCCGGCGGTGGACGCGGCGTGATCGCCCTCGTCCTGGACGACCTGGGGAACGGGGAGCCGGCGATCGTCAGGGCCGGGCAGCTGCCTGGTCCGATCGCCCTCGCCGTCCTCCCCGACGCCCCCGCCTCGGGAAGCGCCGCCGCGCTCGCCCGCCGGAAGGGATGGGACCTCCTCGTCCATCTCCCCCTGCGTGCCGAGTCGGGCGCCTCCCGTCCGGACGCGATCTCGTCCGCGGACACCGAGCAGGAGATCGTCGAGGCGATCGGGCGCGCCATCGAGCGCCTCCCCGGCGCGATCGGTGTCAACAACCATCAAGGATCGGCGGCGATGGCGGACCGCCGGGTCGTCCGAACGCTCCTCCAGACGGTCCGCGACCGCCACCTCTTCTTCCTCGACTCCAGGACGACCCCGGCCCGCATTGCGGAGGAGGAGGCGAGGTCCCTCGGAGCTCCCCTCCTGGTGAGGGACGTCTTTCTCGATGCTGATGGAGAAGCGGGGATGGCGGCCGCGTGGGAGAGGGCCCGGAAGCTGGCGCTCCGGAAGGGGTCGGCGATCGTGATCGCGCACCCGCACACGGAGACTCTCGACTTCCTGGCGAGGGAGCTTCCCCGTCTGGAAACCCAGGGGCTCCGGCTGGTGAAGATCTCCGAGCTCGTCGACTAGCCCGGCTTCCGCTGCTCGGCTTTCACCTCGTTCCAGAGCCGGTCGAGCTCCTGAAGCGGCGTTCCCGCGACCTCTTTCCCGTCGGCGCGGAGGCGGTCGGCCACCCCCTCGAACCGGGAACGGAAACGGGCGTTCGTCGCCTGGAGCGCGGCCTCCGGGTCGATCCCGTGGCGGCGAGCGACATTCACGACCGTGAAGAGGATGTCGCCGATCTCGTCCGCGATCCCTTCCTTCGTCGCGTTCTCGGCGAGGACCTCGGCGCGGAACTCCATGACCTCCTCGTCGAGTTTCGCGAGGACGTCGGCCTCCTTGTGCCAGTCGAACCCGAGGACGGCGGCTCGCGACGTGAGGCGGACCGCCTTCAGGAGAGCCGGGAGCGAGCGGGGGACGCCTTCGAATGGCGAGGTGCCCTCCCGTCCCTTCTCCTCGCGCTCCCGGCGCTTCAAGGTTTCCCACTGCACCCGCACGGCGTCGGCGTCCAGGACGGCCGACTCGCCGAAGACGTGTGGGTGGCGCGACACCATCTTCGCGTGGATCCTCCGGGCCACGGAGGCGAGGTCGAACGCTCCCTGCTCCTGTCCCAGCCTGGCGAGGAAGACGACCTGGAAGAATAGGTCGCCCAGCTCCCCCTCCAGAGCGGGGAGGTCCTCGTCGGCCAGCGCCTCGAGCACCTCGTAGCACTCCTCCAGGAGGTGGCCGGAGAGGTCGCGGAAGGTCTGTTTTCGGTCCCACGGGCACTCGGACCGCAGCCGGTCCATGAGTGCGACGAGACGCGCCGTCTCGTTGCCCGCCTCGGCGGGTAGATCCCGGGCCCTGTTCGCTTCGCCGTCCGATCCGTCTCTCATCTCGGCCTCCACCCTGATTGTTGAGGAAACCGCCTGCCGACCGCTAGAATCATCTCTTCGGCGAGGTGGTATGTCCGAGAATTCCAAAGACATCAAGGTCATAGACAGGCGTCTCTTCACGCCCGACGGGGACATCCGGGAAGAGGTGGCGGCGACGATGGAAGAGCCGACTCCGGTGCCGGCGCCCGCTTCCAAGGCGGCCGAAGCTCCGCCCGAGCCGGCCACGCCCACGGACCCGGCGTTTCTCCGGCTGCTCGACATCCTCGCGCAGACCGCGTCGTTCTCGCTCCAGGAGTTCGCGGATCCGGCGACGGGACGCCGCCAGGTCGACCTGGCCGGCGCGCGCCAGATCATCGACTCCCTGCTCGCCCTCCGGGAGAAGACCCGGGGCCGCCTTTCCTTCGAGGAGTCGGACGCTCTCGAAGGGCTGGCCGCGGAGCTTCAGCTCGTCCACTCGCGTCTTGCTGCCCAGTCGGTGCCCAAGGGACCGGCGACGCCGCCGGTGGCGAGGCGGGGCTGAGTCCTGCTCCACCCCGGTGACGCGGAGAGGCCGCGTCGTCGCCTCGCTGCGGTAGGCGCTGCCGTCCTCTTCGCCGGCGCCCTCGGAGTATCCGCCCAAGTCGTGGTCGGCCCCGGCGAGTCGACCGAGACGGCGTTCCGCCGGGAGATCCGCGGGCCCTGGTTCGGGTGGACCGCCGCGCACGAGGACGGCGACGCCGAGTTCGCGAAGGCCAAGCTCGAGGAGATCCTCAAGCATGCCCAGAAGATCGGGATCTCGCGTCTGTCCGACCTCTCGCTCGCGGCCACCCTCGGCGGAAAGAACGAGCTGACCGCCGGGCGTCTCGAGCAGGCGAGGGCCTCGTTCGAGGCGGCCACGCTTCTCGACCCGAACCTCCCCGAGGCGCGATGGGGCGACCTCTCCCTCGCCATCGCCTCCGGGCGCTGGGGCAAGGTCCCGGCGAAGGTCCTGGACGCGGTCCGGGCCGACTTCGCCGACCGGGAGACGAGGAGAATTCTCCTCTCCCGCCTCCTTTTACTCGCGTCGTTCACCATTTCCGCGGTCGGCGCCTCGATCCTCGTCTTCACGGTCGTCTCTCACGCGGGCCGATGCTTCCACGACCTGATGGAGATAGCGAGCTCGTGGAAGACCGGGGCGATGGCCCCCGTCGTGGCCACGGGGCTCTTCTTGGTGCCGCTCTTCCTCTCCTTCGACCCGTTCTGGTGGCTCCTCCTCCTCGCCATCTTCGCGTTCGGATACGCGTCGCGGCGAGAGCGAGTGATCGTCGCCGCCGCGTTCGTCTGTCTCGTCCCCCTCTTCCCCGTCGTGGACCGCGTCGGCGAGTGGCTCGGGATCACGGCGTCGCCGATCCTCCGCGGGGCCGAGGCGCTAGAGGAGTCACGATACGACCAACGGGTGCTCGACGACCTGGAGGCGGTGAAGAACGTCGTCCCGGGCGACCCCGACATCGCTTTTCTCCTCGGCTGCCTCTACCAGTCGCTCGGCCAGAACGACCGCGCGGTGGCGGAGTTCACGGCGGCGGCGGCCTCGTCGCCCGGCGAGACCCGCGCGCTCGTGAACCGGGGGAATATCCGGTTCGTCGATGGGGACTTCGGGTCGGCGCAGGAGGACTTCCAGGAGGCCCTCCGGAGGAACCCGTCGGACGTGGCGGCCCACTACAACCTCTCCCTGGTCTACGCCGAGACCTTTCGCACCGTCGAAGCGGCGCGGGCCCTGAAGGAGGCGCGCACCCTCGACGCCAGGTTGGTCCAGCGCTTCCAGGACCGGGCCTCCGTCGTGAAGGTGGCGTCGATGGAGTTCACGCCGGAGGACGCCCGTATGAAGGTCGACGCGATGGAGCGCGACCCAAGGAGCCGGAGGCTGCTCGGACACTTCCGGGCCGGACAGACCGGCGGCGCGTGGAAGCTGCCGTTCGTCTGGGCCCTTCTCCTCGCGCCCGCCGCCGCCTACGGCCTCGATGCCTACCGCCTCCGGGGGCGCGGATACGCCCTGGCGTGCCAGAAGTGCGGCCGGAACTACTGTGCCCGCTGCAAGCCGCGCGGGGAGAACGTGGGGCTGTGCTCCCAGTGCATCCACGTCTACCTGAAGAAGGACGGGGTCTCGATCGAGACCAAGATGCAGAAGGTGGAGGAGGTCAAGCGCCGCCGGGTGCAGCTCGGCCGGCTCCGCGCGGTGATGAACGTCCTCCTCCCGGGGACGACGCCCTTTTTCGACGGCCGGCCGGGATTCGCCGTCCTCACGCTCACGCTCTTCTTTCTTGGCCTTTTCACGGCATTCGGGTGGAGCTCCGTCGTCGAAAAAGAGATCGGAAGAGCACACGTCTGAACTACAGTCACGCCAATATCTCGTATG
>CALFNC010000387.1 GCA_937902605.1 uncultured Acidobacteriota bacterium
GAAACGCTGGACTGAGCGCGTCAACACGTCGGGCAATTCCCATTGCACCCCTACAGTCGCATTCATTACCGAGGGCCGCGTCATCCGCTGCATCCTCGACCACCTTGGCGCCTCGGCTCGCCGCGCTACCCAGGACCGCGCTCCGCCTCCCGCAGCCGCCGCGGTCCCCGTTTCACCCTGATCCCCCTGACTGCCGGGGCCGACGCCAGCACCCCGGGGCAGACGACAGGGCGGAGGCATGTCTCGGCTAAGGCCCGACGCGACAAAGATTCGCCTGATGGTCCTCGAATAGGGCGCAGAGAGCGCGCTGGGACGATCCGTGAGTCTTCGGCCGGGGGGCGACGCCGCTGCGGCGCCGCCTCCCGGCCCTTCCGCGTCCCATCGGAAGCTTCGCCCTCTTGCGGGCGCGAATCAAACTTCCTAATCCTACTCGAGCGTTACGTTTCTGGGAGCCGGGTTCCTCGTCTTTTCGATCGTCCTTCTCATCGTCATGGCCGACGACGACAAGCGTCTCAGGGTGCAGGCCACGACCGACCCCCTGACCGGCCTCGCCAACCGCGCGGCGTTTCTCGAGCGGGCCCGCCTCGAGATCCAGCGCGCGGAGCGCTCGGGTCGCCCACTCGCCGTCGTACTTCTCGATCTCGACCGGTTCAAGTCGGTCAACGACCGGTTCGGGCACCCGGCCGGGGACCGCGTCCTCGTCGGTGCGGCGACCGCCATCTCACGCACGGTCCGCGGCATCGACCTCGCAGCGCGCTGGGGCGGGGAGGAGTTCGCCGTCCTCCTCGTCGAGGCAGACGAGTCGACCGCGGGCGTCGTCGTGGAGCGGATCCGCGAGGCCGTGGCCGCCCTCGCGCCTCCGCGCGTCCCGGTCTCCGTGACCGCCTCGGCCGGCATTGCCGTCCACCACGGTCTCTTCGAAAGGAGCCAGGTCGAGGGGCTGCTCCGCCGGGCCGACGCCGCGCTCTATGCGGCGAAGAGAAAGGGGCGGAACCGCGCCGAGTTCGAAACCTCGCTCGTCGCCCCGCCCTCCACTCCCGCCGACGTTCGACTCAGGTGAGAGCCCGGACCAGCCTCGAAGCGGACTACAGAGGCAAGACCTGACCGCAATCCTCGCGGAACTCCTCCGGAGGCGGCCCCGAGTTACAGATCGACGATCGTTACGCGGAGCGAAGCGCGCGGAAACCAGCCAGCCCCAGGAGACTGGCGACCAGGAGCAGACCCGTCGTCGACAACGTGGGAACGACGCCCTCTGCAAATCCCTGGGGTGTCTGACTCCCGAGGGTGATGTTGTCGAAGGCGATGAAGTTGGCTGCGCCGCCGAAGTTGACCGACTTGGCGACCCCGCTGAAGGAGACACCGATCGGCAGGAACGGGTCGTAAGGAGGCGCTGGAGGTACGCCCAGGGGTGTCAGAGGAAGGGGTAGGGTGGCGAGGAGGTTCCCGGCGGCATTCACGTCGTCGTAGACGGTAATCGTTCCGGTTTGGCCAGGTGCCGCGTAATAAAAGGAGAAACCGGTGGAGAATCCGGCGGGCACGTTCATGACCGCTCCGGTCCCGGTCAGGAAGAACAGGGTCGTGACGGGAGAGGGCTCGCCTCCGAAGTTGCCGCCGCCGCCGGCGCTGGAGGCGATGAGTGCCAGGGCGTTCGAGGAAAAGCTGATCCCGTAGCTGGGACCGGGTCCGCTGCCGGTGCCGCCGTTGGCCTTGGCGCCGTTGTAGTAATCCCCTATCGGCTCACTATTCAGGAGTCCCTCGAAGGTGAGTACCGCCATGCCGACAAAGTTCGGAGCGGATCTGTCCACCCTGGCGGCCGCCATCTTGGAGAAGTTCGATGGCCCCCTGGGGATCGCGCAGCAAATTCCCGGGGGCGGAGAGGCGGCCTGATCCGATGCCGACAGCACGCTCGGCGCGAGCAGCAGGAGTGTCGAAACACAGAGAACAGATCCTCTCGAGTAAGCCCTAGCCACGGATTCACCCTCCTTGTGGGAAGTCCCGACTCCATTGTCCTAGTCAAACGATGGTCGTGAAGAAATGATCTGTTCCAGGAGCTGAAAAGTCAACCTCAACCCGAGAGCCTGTCGTAGCTCCATGAAAGTGTCCCCTCGATAACTCGATAGAAGTGTCCCCTCTGGGAGAGGGGGGCGCGGATGGAGGAGATCGTGGGGCTGAGCGCGAAGGAGAGAGCGCGGCTGGTGGAGCTCGAGCAGGTGAAGGCGGGGCGGCAGACGGTGGTGGCAGCTGCCGAGCGGCTTTCGATGAGCGGGCGGCAGGGCAAGAGGATCTGGAAGAGGTACC
>CALFNC010000388.1 GCA_937902605.1 uncultured Acidobacteriota bacterium
GTCACGTCGAGTGACTCCGCCTGGAGCCCCCGCCTTGCCGCGACGTGGGACGCCACCGGCGACGCGAAGCTGCGCGTCACCGCGAGCTATGCGAAGTACGTCACGGCGCTCCAGGACACGCAGGCGACGGGGGGGGCCCTCGGAGGGAACCCGGTCGACTTCTGGTGGTACTACGGCGGAAACGGGGCGAGGCCGATCAACGTCGACCCGACGAAGCCGCTCTTGTCGCCTCGCGATGCGCTCGGAATGGTCCAGGACTGGTTCGCGGCGGCCGGATGTCTCCCCGATCCGCTCGCCGCCTCGTGCAAGATTCCGCTCGCCGCGGCCCGGATCAGCGGCACCAACGTCCAGCTCCGTGGATCTCTCGCCTCCCCCTACGCCGACGAGATCGTCTTCGGGCTGTCAGGGAATCTCGGGCCGAGCGGCTCGTTCCGCTCCGACTTCGTCCGCAGGACGTTCGGCAATTTCTACGACCTCCGCCGCAACCTCTCGACCGGCCCGGTCACCGACGCCGTCGGGAACCGCTACGACCTGGGGCTGATCGAAGTCTCCAACGACTACCGCCGGGAATACACCGGCCTCCACTCCCAGTTCGCCCTTAGGGCCTCAAATCGGTTCTCTCTCGGAGGGAGCTGGACCTGGTCCCACCTGATCGGGAACGCGATCGGAGAATCGGCGGCGGCCGCCGGATCTTCACAGCTCCACGCCCACGACTACCCCGAATACAAGGACCCGCGCTGGAATAACCCGGTCGGGAGCCTATCCAGCGATACCCGCCATCGCGTCCGGCTGACCGCGATCTATGACCTGCCGGTCACGGCCCGCTTCGGAGCGGTCAACCTCGCGCTACTCCAGGCTTGGGATACCGGGACCCCCTATGGTGCGCGAGGAAATGTCGATACCCGCTCGTACGTGACGAATCCCGGATATCTGACTCCTCCCGCGGCGACTGCTGGCAGCGACCAGACTTACTGGTACACCGCTCGCGACGCCTTCCGGACCGAGGATGTCTTCTCGATCGACCTCTCCCTCAACTACTCGTACAAGGTGGCCGGGGCGGTCGAGATCTTCGTCTCGCCGCAGGTCCTGAACGTCCTCAACGCGCAGCACATTGTTTCGGTCGACCAGACTGTCGAGAACGCCGCCAACCAGCCAAAGTACTATGCGAAGGTCAACCCGTTCACTACGGTTCCAGTGCAGGGGGCACGAGGAACCGGCGCGAACTGGAACACCGGCCCCCTCTTCGGCCAGCCAACCGGTCCGGGAAGCTATCAGGCCCCCCGGACCTTCCGCATTTCGGCCGGAGTCCGCTTCTAGGAACGAGTCAGCGCTTCCGGAACAGGTAGCAGTGCCCGTCCGCCCGCACGCCGACGCTGACTCCCTGGAACCCTGACGCGAAGAGGGCGTTAGCGCCTTTCGCGAAGACGCGCCGCGCCCTCATGGCCCCCTCGGGGTCCGTCTTGTAGGTCCCTGGAGCACCGGCCGGGAACGGCAGGACGACGCGTGACGGGTTCTTTTCGGACCGCGGACGGAAGGTCGGAATCCCCTCCAGCGCCGGGGTCTTCAGCGTGGGGTCTCCGGCTGCCGCGCGCTGTACCTCCCGGTCTTCGAGCCGCCAGTTCACCTCGAACCGGTCGGACGGGAGGTGCCCGTAGATCCCCCCCATCTCGCCGTAGAAGTTCGGCAGCAGCCGCCGGACATGCGCGCGGAGCTTCACCAGGTTCAGGCTCGCGTTCTTCAGGAGGAACGGGTCGTAGGTCCACGTCACGAGCCGGATCCCGTGGTCGAGGCACCAGGAGCGCTGGAAGAGCTTCAACAGCGTGGAGAGGCCCCGCCCCTGCGCGTCGCGCCGCACCGCGAGGAGGTGGGAGTGCAGACACGGCTCGCCCATGTTCACGCGGGGAAGGCCATGGAC
>CALFNC010000389.1 GCA_937902605.1 uncultured Acidobacteriota bacterium
AGACGGGAACGCTCACGGACACTGGTTACCGCTCCGAGTACACGGCTCCTTCCTGTGATCCGGATTTAAACCCGATGAGTGTCTGGGTGCAGGTGGTGAATCCGACCGATCCTTTCAGCGAGAATCCCTGGCCCGTGTCGCATGTTCGGGTCGTCCCGCCAGAGTGGACGGTCACGTACGAGAACGGAGGAGGCTTCTACTGCGGCAACGCCAATCAAATCTTCAGTTATATGAACTCGGCCAAGGCCACAGGGACCTTCTCCGTCAACGAGGGGCTGCAGGCGGTCTACGACGACCTGCTGGTCTCGTTGCCGGAAAAGCACAGCGAACCGTTCACGTGGTGTAGAGCCTCACCCGGTTGCACGTGGACCATGGGCGACTTTGATCCCGCGAGGATCGAGTCGCTCACTGGGGCGTTCAATGTGGACACCGACAAGATGCATGTGGAAATCGGCGTTCTGACCATGGGGGCGGCGGCGCTGACAGTGTCGTGTCCGAATGGGCCCCCCATTGTCCAAGCCAAACGGCCGGGTACTTCGTTCACCTGGCCCGTCGACGCTCCTGTCACGCTCTTCGGATCCGAGGAGGACTACTCGTTCGATATAGGGATCGCCAGATTCATCGATAAAATGACAGTGGAGCCCAAGCTGAATAGCTGCCATTAAACGACCGGAATCCGCCTCACCCGCTCTCGCCCTCCTCGAGGGCGCGGACGGCCTCAGGAGATCAGGCCCCCCGCCTTCCGCGCAGCTCCTCGAGCATGATCATCTGCTCGATCGTCCGCAGCGTCAGCTCCGCCTCGCCGAGCTCGCGGAGACCCGACCATTCGCGCCTGAGCTCACGCGAAAGCGGATCGGGCAGCGTGCGGAGCCAGCCCTCGATCCTGAGATCGACGAACTCGCGCTTCTCCTCGATCACGTAGGGGCGCAATGGGAATTGCCGGAGGCTGTAGGGGTGCAATGGGAATTGCCGGGGGCTGTGGGGGTGCAATGGGAATTGCCGGGGGCTGTGGCGCGTAGAGACCGGACGAGGGAGGTCACCCCCGCGTTCAGCCGTGAGCGTACAATTTACTGAGAAGTCCCGCCGAGTCTTGCTCGTTCGTTATCCGGAAGGAGGCCTCATGACTCGTCTTTCGACACTCGTCGGCGTACTAGTCCCCCTTGCCCTCGCTGCGCCTAGCTTCGCGAGTGACGTCCTCGTTCTCGACAGGGCCGGGAAGAGCGTCGCGCGCCTGGACTCGGCAACGCTGGTTGCCAAGGGGACCGCTGCGCTGCCCGACGTCCCGACGCGAATCGTCGTCTCGCCGGATGGGAAGACTGTCATAATTCTCTGCCGGGGGGAGGGAGAGCAGAAGTACGACGGCTTCAGGGCGAAGACGATGTCGCAGGCCGTCGTCCTGGACACCGAGACCATGAAGGAACGGGCGCGAGTCGAGCTGGGGTGGGGCCTCGGACCGGCGCTGTGGGACGCGACGGGAGCCAACCTCGTCGTCCTCGCCGGCGGCTACCCGTCGACGAATCCCGAGAAGCGCCAGCGGGCGACGGTTGTGTCGATCGGCCTCGACGGGACGGCGCGACGCGTCTCGATCGACCGCGGGGCGATCGAGCTCGCCGTCTCGGCCGACGGGTCGGCCGCGGCAGTCCTCTCGCCGAGGGTCGAGGGGCCCGCTGCTCTCTTCTTCTGCGACTTCGCGACGAAAACCGCGACTGCACCCGTGATGATGGAGGGGGAGCCCGAGGAGCTGCTCGTCGCTCCCGACGGCGTGACGCTCTACTCGATCGCCCGAGGGAAGCAGAGAGGTTTCGGCAACGTCCAGGGGATCCTCGCCGTCTTTTCCTTCTCCGAGCGAAAGCTGATCGGCCAGCTGAAACTGGGCGCAATTACCGGTATCGGCGGATTCGAGAAGAACGGGCGGCTGATCCTGGGCGGCGCGAGGGCCGGCGAGGTAAAGGAACACAGGATCACCATCGTGAAGGGGACCGCCGTCGAGCACTCGGTGGTGGGGCCCAAGGCCCCGGTTTCGTTCCTCTTCTCGCCAGACGGCCGGACGGCCTTGGTCCTCGGCACAACGTCGGCGATCGTGGACTTCGGGGACTTCTCCTCGCCGCCAGCCGTCGCAGTCTTCAAGATGTTTGGAGGAGGGCTAGGTGGGCTCGCGTTCGAGAGGACGCCCGACGGGAAGCTCGGACTCGTCTACGCCCAGATGAGCGAGAACGCTTGTGAGGTCGCCATCTACGACCTCCCGGCAGGAACGAAGCGGAAGTCCTTCGACACGGCCTCGTTCGGTTCGAGGCTCGTGGCGGGCCTGGCGGCCGGGGCGGCGACGATCTCGTCGATCGACTCCGGACGGCGGGAAGCCCAGGCGCGTGGGCAGTCCACCTACATGTACTCGATCTACACGGTGAAGACGCAGACCCCGAGGGGTACGCCGCTCGTCATCCGTCCCGACGGCAAGGTAGCTTTCGTCTACAACCCGATGGGCAATGACGTCCTCTCCATCGACCTCGAGAAGCTGGAGAAGGGGAAGCGGCAAAACGCGGGCAAGGGGTCGCGCGGTCTCTTCCTGACCGGCGGGGGCAGGACACTCCTCGTGGCGTCGGAGAAGGGGCTGAGCGTTTTCGACACGACGCTCTTCGGGGAGCCCGTCGTTACGAAGACCGACGGCCCGGCCGACATCGCGATGGGTCCCTCGGGCGAGGCGCTCCTTTTCGCGAAGGGCCTCGTCGCGGTGATCGACCCGGCAACGGGAAAGGTCGGTCCGCAATCGGCGGCCTTCAAGGAGCCCGCGATCGGGACGTTCCTTCCGTGACCCGGGAAGACCACGAGCGCCACTACGGCTTCTGGTGCGGCCTTCTCGACGGGGTCGTCGCGCGATACCTCGACTGCGGCATCTTCGAGCGGGGCTTCGCCCGCATCTGTAGGGGCGCAATGGGAATTGCCGGGGGCTATGGCGAGTACAGACCGGGGTCGCGCCCTCTGAGTCCCAGTCCCGTTAAGCGGGACTCTGTCCGGACGCCACAAGAGCCTCCTGTACCGCCCGCTATCTCATGAGTATCGTATGGAGCCGGCCACTTGCATCGCCAGTGCTGCCCCGGGCCAGAACGAGAAGAGAGATGGAGGTCCCCATGCCCACGAGTC
>CALFNC010000390.1 GCA_937902605.1 uncultured Acidobacteriota bacterium
CTCTAGGCCCGGCCGGGCCGTCCGGCGATCGAATGGATCGCCTGCTCGGCCGCCCGGTACCCGACGTCGATGTCGCGCTCCTCGCCGCCGAGGTAGACGCGCCCGAAGCTCCCGAAGGCCCGAACCTCCAGGACGTTGATGTCCGCCGCCTTCTCCGCCTCGTTCGCCGCGATCGCTGCGTACCCCGCGGGGGCCACCTCCAGGACGTAGAGCGTCTGTCCCGGGACGATCAGGTCGCCGTGGCGCGTCCGGTTGATCAGCTGCGTGTGGTAGTCGGAGATGTTCCGGATCACCTGGCTGGAAGTGATCTCGGGCTTGATCCTGTCCTCTTCCCGAAGGCCAAGCGACTCGAGGATCGCGCTGCCGGCCTGCCGGACGTCGGCCTGCGAGTCGGAGTGGATCTCGAGCATCCCGTACATCCGCTCGATGATCATCATCCCGGGCTTGACGTCGGTCGCCTTCAGCGCGACGTCGGTCACCCGCATGATGTCCATGCCGGGCGCCACCTCGACGAAGAGCGACGCCTGCCCCGGCACCGGGAGGAAGCCCTGCGCGACCGTCCCGAGGAAGGAGGCGAACTGGGCCTGCAGGCTGTCGATGAACACGTAGCAACGGAGCTCGGCCATCGTCTCACCCCTTCCCGGAGGCCATAGCCTTTGTCATTGCTTGGGCCTCTTCCAGGATCTTCACACTGGCGGAGCAGCCGACGCGCGTCGCGCCCGCCTCCACCATCTTGAGCACGTCGGCGTAGGTCCGGATCCCGCCCGAGGCCTTTACACCCAGCTTCTTCGGGGCGACGGTCCTCGCCATCAGGGCGACGTCCTCGACCGTGGCGCCGCCTTTAGAAAAGCCGGTCGACGTCTTGACGAAGCCGGCGCCCGCCTTCATCGAGAGCTGGCAGCCGCGGACTTTCTCCTCGTCGGTCAGGAGGGCGGTCTCCAGGATCACCTTCGACACCGCGCGGCTCTCGATACAGACCTCCACGACGCCGCGGATGTCACGGGCGACGAGAAGGTCGTCCTTCCCCTTCAGCGCGCCGATGTTGACCACCATGTCGATCTCCTGCGCCCCCTCGCGCAGGGCCCGGCGCGCCTCCAGCGTCTTGATCTCGGGCGACTGGGCGCCGAGCGGGAAGCCGACGACGCAGCAGACCTTCACGCTCGTCCCGCGCAGGAGCGCCTTCGCCTTCGTCACCCACGACGAGTTGACGCAGACCGAGTAGAAGCCGTGTTTCGCCGCTTCCTGGCAGAGCTGGGTGATGTCCTCGGCGGTGGCCTCGGGCTTGAGCAGCGTGTGGTCGATCAGCTTCACGAGCTTGTCGGGGGGGAGGACGCTGATTGCCGGCGGAGCAGAGGGGCCTTGCTGCAGCAGCTCGCGGACCCGATCGGCGATCCGGCCGATCTCGTCCGCGGAGAGGTCGGCAGGGGAAGCGGGAGACACGTCGCGCCGTCCTTTCTCGTAGTCGCGGATCATTTTCACACGGCGCTGATGCCGGTCCACGGTGCAATCGGTCGTGAGGAAGGTCTCGACGATCCGTTTCGCCGCGTCCAGGTCGACCTGTCCGGCCCCGAGCGTCAAGACGTTCGCGTCGTTGTGCTCGCGGGCGTTTCGGGCCAGCGTCTCGTTGTAGCAGGCGGCGGCGAGCACGCCGCGCACCTTGTTGGCGGTCATGGCCGAGCCGATCCCAGCGCCGTCCACCATGATCCCGAACCGGCACGCGCCCGAGGCGACCAGCTCGGCCACCTCGTGGGCGATCTTCGGGTAGTCGACCGGCTCCTTGCTCTGGGTCCCCAGGTCGCGGATCGGGTGCCCCCGCTCGCGGAGCCACGACTTGAGGTGCTCTTTCAGCTCGAACCCGCCATGGTCGGCGCCGAGCGCTAACAAGGGCATCCGGGAAGTCTTGTCAGTAAGTACGTTGGTCACGTTGGCTTTCGGTCCTGACGGTCTGGCGTTCTGGGTCCGAGATTGAACGTCCCGCCCAAGGCACTCGGAAATAGAGACTTGGCACCTTGAAAGACGGGCGGCTAGCATACCATGCGGATTCGGCGATGATCGGGATGTGACGGACGGACTCTGGCGGCCGCTTCTCTTTTTCGACCTCGACGACACGCTGGTCGACCACCGGGGCGCGGAGGAGGGCGCGCAGCGGGAGACGTTCGAGCGGTACCCCGATCTCGTGGAGGGTGTCTCGTTCGACGAGTGGCTCTCCACCTACCGGGCGAAGAACCGGCCGCTGTGGGACGCCTATGGCCGTGGCGAGATCACGCGGCAGGTGCTCCAGCACCGCCGCTTCTTCGATCCCCTCGAGGCCCTGGGGCGCGAAGCGTCCCGAGCAGACGAGGTGGGGGACTTCTACTTCTCCCGCTATCGGGTGCACTGGAGGCTGAACGAAGGGGCCGAGGAGGCGCTCGAAGCGGCGTCCGGCCTCGGATTCGTCGGCCTCCTCTCGAACGGCTTCATCGAGCAGAAGAAGGGAAAGATCGCGCGCTTCCGCCTCGACCGGTGGGCGAAGGCGGTGATCCTCTCGGAAGAGGTGGGCGCCATGAAGCCCGATCGGCGGATCTTCGATGCCGCGGTCGAGGCCGCGCGTCTCGCGGGCGCCGGGGGGGACGGCCGCCGTGTCTACGTCGGGGACTCGTACGCGCACGACGTCGTCGGCGCCCGGGCGGCTGGGTGGGAGGCGATCCTGTTCAACCCGTCGGACGGCCCGCCCCCGGAGCCCGTGTCCGAGGTCCGCACCCTCCGCGAGGTGGCCGCTCTTCTCGAAGGCGAGTGAGGCCGGGCACCGTGACCCGGCACGCTCGTTCTGATACAGTTTCTCAATAGGAGACTGCGATGAGCGAATCCCGCCCCGCCCCCGATGTCCGTGCCCGCGGAGTCCTCCTCCCCTGGCAGAGGCGCGTCTACACCTTCATCGTCATTCCGCTCCTCGGCCTGATGGCGGCCAACGCGATCTACCTGCTCGCATTCACGAGGATCTCGTCCTTCTACATGACGATGCTCCTCGTCCACCTCGTGGCCGGCATCACGGTCGTCGTCCCGTTCGCGGTCTTCGCGGGGACGCACGCCCCGCGGATGATGGGGATCCGGAACAGGCGGGCCAAGGCCGCCGGGCTGACGATTGCGGCGCTGGCCCTGGCCTGTGCCGTCACTGGCGGGATCATGGCGTGGAAGGGGGCGACGCTGAACAATCGCCCCATCTACCTGATCCACGTCTTTTCGATCCCGGTCGCCCTCGTCGCCTTCATCCTCCACCGCCGGGCCGCGGTCCACCAGCTTCACTTCCGGCGCCTCGCCCAGTGGGGCGGAGCGGTGGCCGGGTTCCTGGTCCTGATGGGAATCGCCCAGAAGCTCGAGAAGCCGCCGAAGCGGATCGCCAACATGAACGGCGACACGCAGTTCTTCCTCTCCTCGGCCGAGACCTGGGACGGCGGCCTGATGGACGGCGCGAAGCTTTCCAACAACCAGTACTGCGGGCAGTCCGGCTGCCATCCCGACTCGCTCAAGAGGTGGGAGAAGGGGGCGCATCGCTTCACGTCGTTCAACAATCCCTTCTACCGCCGGGCCGTCGAGCTGATGGCCGATACCCA
>CALFNC010000391.1 GCA_937902605.1 uncultured Acidobacteriota bacterium
CGAAAGCCCGACGCGCTCCAGCACCATCTCGGCGGCGGCCTCGGCCTCGGGCCGAGACGGGTGGCGGAGAAACGCCGCCAGCGTCACGTTCTCGCGAACCGAGAGCCCCGGGAACGGCTTGACGATCTGGAACGTCCGGGCGATCCCCCGCCTGGCCACCGCGTGCGGGCGCAGGCCCACGACGCTCCGTCCGTCCAGCCGGATCGCTCCCGAGGTGGGCCGGACGAAGCCGGTGATGAGGTTGAAGACCGTCGTCTTCCCTGCGCCGTTCGGGCCGATCAGGCCCAGGATCTCCCCCTCGGCCACCTCGAAGCTGAGGCTCGCGACCGCGCAGACTCCGCCGAAGTGGCGCGTGAGCCGTTCGACCTCGAGCAGCGCCACGTCAGCGCCCCGCCTTCGCCCCGACGATCCGCCGAACGCGGCCCCAGATTCCCTCGGGCATGAACCGGATCACCAACATCATGAAGAGGCCATAGAAGATCAGGTGTCCAACCTGGAACCGCTCGCGGACCAGCTCCGCGACGGCGGTGAGGAAGACAGCGCCGATGAAGGGGCCGCCCACGGTCCCGAGACCCCCGACAACCGCAATGAAGACCATCTCCATCGAAAGCCCGATGCCGGCCACGGCGTCCGGGTCGACGTACCGGAAGTAGAACGCGTAGAAGCCCCCGCCCATCCCGGCGAGGAACGCCGACAGCGCGAACGTGACCACCTTCGTCCGGACCGTGTCGATCCCGACCGCCTCGGCCGCGTCCTCGTTCTCGCGGATCGCCACGAGGTAGGCCCCGATCCGGGAGTTCCGGAGCCATCCGGTCGCCGCGAGGGCGACGACAGTCAGGACAGCCGCCGCGACATAGAACGGGACCTTCCCCTCCCAGTTGATCGACGAACCGAGGAGAGTGACCGGCGGCAGTGACGTGATCAGGTACCCGACCGATCCGGCCGTCACCGACTCCCAATTCAGGGCGACCAGCTTGACGATCTCGGCCACGGCGAGCGTGGCCAGCGAGAAGTAGGGCCCGCGGAGCCGGAAGCAAAGGAGGCCGATCGGCAGGGAGACGAGCGCCGCGGCCAGGCCACCGAGTGGGATTCCCCACCAGGGAGCCAGCCCCCCTTTCAAGTAAAGGATGATCGTCGTGTAGGCCCCGACTGCAAAAAGCGCCGCGTGTCCGAACGAGACCTGCCCGGCGAAGCCGCCCAGGACGTTCCAGGCAGCTCCGAGGACCGTCCACATCAGGACCAGGATGCAGACATGCAGGAAGAACGAGTTCCGGACGACGAACGGAACGGCGGCGAGCGCGGCGATACCGAGAATCGCGGGAAGGAACCGCTTCACTTCCCGACCCCGAAGAGACCCGACGGCCGGTAGAGAAGGACCGCGAGGAACAGGACGAAGCCGATGCCGTCCTTGTACGTCGACGAGACGTAGACCGCCCCCAGCGACTCGACGACGCCGAGGAGGATCCCGCCCGCGATGGCTCCAGGAACAGATCCGAGCCCCCCGAGGACGACGATGAC
>CALFNC010000392.1 GCA_937902605.1 uncultured Acidobacteriota bacterium
CCTCGCGCCCCGTGTCGTTCTTCAGCCGCTCCGCGATGGCGCTCGTGTCGCCTAGCGTCGCCGACATCAGGAGGAACTGAGTCCTCAAGAGGACCAGGAGCGGCACCTGCCAGGCGACCCCGCGCTCCTTGTCGGCGTAGTAGTGGAACTCGTCCATGATGACGTAGGGGGCGTCCAGCTCCTCCCCGAGCCGGAGCGCCATGTTCGAGAGGACCTCGGCCGTGCAGCAGACGACGCCGCCGTCCGGGTTGATGCTCGCGTCCCCGGTCCGCATCCCGACGTTCTCGGGCCCCAGCTCGCCGCAGAGGGAGAAAAACTTCTCGCTTGCCAGGGCCTTGATCGGGCTGGTGTAGAACGAGACCCGCCCCTCGCAGAGCGCTTTGAAATGCATTCCGAGGGCGACCAGCGACTTCCCCGACCCGGTCGGCGTCCCGAGGATGACGTGCTTTCCCGCCATGACCTCGAGGAGCGCCTCCTCCTGCGCCGGGTAAAGGACCAGCCCCGTGTCGGAGACCCAGTCGAGGAAGAGGCCGAGGATCTCGTCGACGTCGGTCGTCCCAGAGGGCGGGATGCGGTCTGAGAGGGGGGTGATCGGCATGTCTGAAACAGTGTCCCACGGGCGTCCCCGGACCGATACGATTCGCCCGGAGGGTCCCATGCAGAGCCGCGAATCGCTCCTCGACGCGTTCCCGGACCCGGGCGGCATCCCAGCCGACGCACGGCTCGACGCTCCCGTGCGAATGGACGGCGTCCTCGTAGGGGGGAAGGTCGTTCCCTGGGAAGGACCATTCCAGGACGTCACATCGCCCGTCCGCATCCGCAGCGGAGGCGGGGCTCTGTCCCCCGCCGTCATAGGCCGTTTCCCGCTGATGACCGAGGAAGCCGCGCTCCGGTCGCTAGACGCCGCCGTGAAGGCGTGGGACCGCGGACGAGGCGAGTGGCCGACGATGCCGGTGGCCCAGCGGATCAGGTGCTTCGAGAAGTTTCTCGACCGAATGCGGGCGGCGCGGGCCGAGGTCGTCCGCCTCCTGATGTGGGAGATCGGGAAGTCGCGCCCCGACTCGGAGAAGGAGTTCGACCGGACGGTCATCTACGTGCGCGACACGCTGAACGCGCTGAAGGACCTGGACCGTGCTTCGTCGCGATTCACGATCGAGGACGGGGTGATCGGGCAGATCCGGCGCGCCCCGCTCGGCGTCACGCTCTGCATGGGGCCGTTCAACTACCCCCTGAACGAGACCTACACCACCCTCGTGCCGGCGATCCTCATGGGGAACCCGGTGGTCTTCAAGCCCCCCCGCTTCGGCGTGCTGCTCCACGCGCCCCTCCTCTCCGCGTTCGGCGACTGCTTCCCGCCCGGGGTCGTGAACCTGGTGAGCGGCGTTGGGCGGCAGGTGGTCGGCCCGCTGATGGCCTCTGGGAAGATCGACGTCTTCGCCTTCATCGGGACGAGCCCCGCGGCCGACGCGATTCGCAAGCAGCACCCCAAGCCGCACCGGCTTCGCTGCGTCCTGGGGCTTGAGGCGAAGAACCCCGCAGTGATACTGCCCGACGCCGACCTGGAACTGGCCGTGAAGGAATGCCTCCTCGGGACGCTCTCCTTCAACGGGCAGCGGTGTACGGCAATCAAGCTCGTCTTCGTCCACGAGTCGGTGGCGGCCGACTTCGTCGAGCGGCTTTCCGCCGCCGTCTCCGCCCTGAAGATCGGAATGCCGTGGAACGAGGGAGTCTCGATCACGCCGCTGCCCGAGCCCGGGAAGCCGGCGCTTCTCGCGGAGCTCGTCGCCGATGCCGTGGCGAAGGGAGCCCGGGTGGTCAACCCAGGCGGCGGGGCTACCGCTGAGAGTTTCTTCTCCCCCGCTGTCGTCTATCCCGTCTCGGCTTCCATGAGGCTCTTCCGGGAGGAGCAGTTCGGCCCGGTCGTCCCGGTGGTCCCCTTCCGCAACCCGGAGGAGGCGGTTGCCGCTATCGTCGCCTCCGACTACGGGCAGCAGGTCGCGCTCTTCGGCAAAGACCCCGAGCAGCTCGCCCGTCTCGTCGACCCGCTCGTCAACCAGGTCTCGCGCGTCAACCTGAATAGCCAATGCCAGCGCGGCCCGGACACCTTCCCTTTCACCGGGCGGAAAGACTCGGCCGAGGGGACTCTCTCCGTCACCGACGCGCTCCGGGTCTTCTCGATCCGGGCCCTCGTCGCCGCCAAGGAGAACGACCTGAACCGGGGGATTCTGACCGACATCCTGCGGGAACGTCGGTCGAGCTTCCTCTCGACCGACTACATCTTCTGAGCCGGGGAACCCCGGCTCGGCGGCGATCTCGAAGGCCGTGACGACCGCGCGTGCATGACGATTCGGAGTTCACGTCCGGACCACGGCCAGCGTCAGGACATAGCCCCCTTCTTCCCTCCAGAACCCGAAGAACACGGGGCTCAGTGCCCATGGCGGCAAGATCTCGGCTGCGCATCGAACCGAGAAGCGGTTCCAGCCGGATCCCTCCGGGGAAAGAATCGGAGGAGCCTCCGGCAGGGGCCCGGGCGCCAGGAGGCATTCGACGTTCCAGGTGTCGACGGTGAGGCCGAGCTTCAGCGTCTTCAGGACCGCTTCCTTGGCGCTCCAGATTCCGTTCGCTCGGGTCGGCCGGGCAGGCGTCTCGAGGGAAGCCACCTCGGCCCGTCCAGGTTCCGTCAGGAAGTCCCGGATGAAGCCGTCGGAGCGGGGCTCGACCTTTTCCAGGTCGGCTCCGACCGTGCAGCGCTCACTCTCCGGGAGGCCGGTGAAGAGGAGCGCTGCCAGCGCCCGCCCCGCCGATTGGCTGATCGAGATGCTGACCGGCAGCCTTCTCCCCGACACCACGTCCCAGACGTAGGGCGCTCCCGACGGCTCGGGGACGATCTCGATCGAACGGAGGTTCGGCCTCGGCTCTCCCCGCCGCTCGAGGGCGGCGGCGACGACGGTCTTGGCCGTGAACCGGCCGAGGATCCATTCGCTCCGCCGCTTCTCGAACCGGAAGCGGGCGAGCCGCTCCAGCTCGGCATCGGAGAGCCACGTATCGGGATGCGGCACACCCCCGGCGGGGGGTCCGAAGAGCCACTCGATCACGAACACAAGCCCACGGAGGCATCCCTTCCGGTCAGGCTTCCGGTCGAACTTCCAGCGTCTTCCGCCCCGGGAGCGGCACGGTTCGGTACCCCTCCAGCTCCAGGTAGACGTTCCCGGCCTCGTCGACCACGCGTGCGTCGAAGATTGGCTCGTCGCTGGTCGCCTCGACGAGGGCGTAGAGCCTCCTTCCTTTCGCCTCCTCCGCCCCCCGATGACGGACGACCGAGCGGAAAGAGGGCGGAAGGGCGAGCCGCTCTTTGGCCAAGACCTCCCAGATGCCGGCCGTCTGGAAGCAGAGCTCCAGGAGGCGCGGGGCGATCAGCTCCTCGGCGGCTTCTGGGACGGCGTTTGGCGGAAGGTCTTTCGCCATCAGGCCGACGGCGGAGCGCCCCTCGACACGGACCCTGTCGAGGACCTTGTAGGCCGGGCCGTGGAAGAAAAAGCGGTAGATCTGCTCGGCGCTGATCGGCATCTCGGACGCCGCAGGCGGGGCGAACTTCACCTTCACCGCCTTCGCCTTCTCGCGCGTCATCTGGACCTCGCCCTGGAAGTGGAGCCGGATCTGAGCCGGAAGATCCAGTTTTGCCTGCACCTTCGACCGGAGCGCCGTCCTGATGACGACGCCGTGGCCGTTCGAGACCGAGAGGGCGGAGAGGTGGAGCGTCGACGACTCCATCCGGAAGAACTTGAAAGGCTTCAGGAACTCGACCGACGTGACGGCCGCGACCTGAAGCCCCGGTACCGCCAGGCTCGCGAGCTGAGCGAACGCCTCGATCCCCATCGCGCCCGGCAGGAGGGGCGTCCCCTCCATCGCGTGGTCGAAGAGGAACGGCTGGACCTTCGGGTCGAGCGAGGTCGTCACCGTAAGGCCCTAGATCGGAAGAGCACACGTCTGAACTCCAGTCACGCCAATATCTCGT
>CALFNC010000393.1 GCA_937902605.1 uncultured Acidobacteriota bacterium
GGAAGAGTGTTGGCTTGGAAGTCCTCATCGTCGTCTCCTCTTACTTCTTTTCCGTCTTCGCCAGCTCCGCGAGCCGTTCTTTGGCCCGCGCGAGGACGAGGTCGAGCCCCTTCCTCATCTCGGGAGGAACGGCAGCGGCCTGGGATTCCATCTGCGAGACCATGGTCTTGAGCTTCTCGGCGTCCTTCTCCGCCCCGACCCGCTGGAAAAGCTGCTTCACCATCGGACGGGCCTGCTCGGGAAGCGACGCGAGGGCCGCCTCCTCCACAGACGGTGCGGCGGCCGCGGCCCCCTTGCGGGTGAAGACCTCGACCCCCCGGTTCTCCTTCGTCAGGTAGGTCTGGGCGACGCGCCGGACGTCCTCGGACGACACCGCCTGGATCCTCTTCGGACCCTCGTTGATCTCGCGCCAATCGCCGAGCCCCTCGTTGAAGATCAGCTGGAACAGGATCGCCATGCTGCTCGAGAGGCGCCGGAACGAGTTCGCGGCGAAGTTGTTCTTCACCTTTTGAAGTTCTTGCGTGGGGACCAGCTCTTTCTGCAGCTTTTCCAGCTCGGCGTAGATCGCCTTCTCGACCTCTTCCGGCTTCTTCCCCTCCTTGCACTCCGCCTCGACCGCGAAAGATCCGGCGTACTTCTGCGACTGCTGGGCGGCCGTCGCGTTTGTCGCGACGGCGTTGCTCGGCAGGACGAGGCCCTTGAAGAGGCGCCCGGTCCGGCCGTTCAGGACCTGGGCGAGGGCCTGGAGCGGGTAGCTGTCCTTGTGCTGGAACGCGACCGTATGCCACTCGACGGCGACTTGCGGGTTCGTCTCAGCCTCGCCGGTGAACCGCATCTCGGCCTCCCACTTGGGCGGCAACGTGGTCATCTCCGGCGGAGCCGTCTTGCCACGAGGGATGCGGCCGAAGTAGGTCTCGGCGAGCACGGCCGCCTCCTTCGGGTCGAAATCCCCCACCAGGATCGCCGTCAGGTTGTTAGGGGCATAGAAGAGGGAGAAGTACTCGTCTGCCTGGGCCTTGGTGATCGCGGGAATATCGGAGGGGTACCCGACGACGGGCCACGTATACGGGTGGCCATGCCAGAACATCTCGTCGAACGCCTCCTCTAACCTTCCGGTCGGCGTCGATTCCGTCCGCATCCGGCGTTCCTCGAAGACCACGTCTCGTTCGGCATAGAACTCCCGGAAGACGGGGTTCGCCAGCCGGTCCGACTCCATCCACATCCAGAGCTCCAGCTTGTTCTTCGGGACGGTGATGAAGTACGCGGTCATGTCCTGGTTGGTGAACGCGTTCATCCCGGAGCCGCCGGCCTTGGTGTAGATCCGGTCGAACTCGTTCTTGACCAGGATTTCCCGCTGGGCCTTCACCAGCTCATCGAACGTCTTCTCCAGCTCCTTCTGCCGGGCAGTCTTGTTCTCTGGTTTGGTGACGTCGTCGACCTCGCCCCGGCGGAACGCGGCGCGCAGCTTCGCCTCCTCAGCCCGGATCTCGCCGCGAACCTTCTCCTGCTCCGCGATGATCTCGAGGTCCTTCTTGTAGTCTTTCGTCCCGATCACCTGGCTCCCCTTGAACATCATGTGCTCGAAGAGGTGGCTGATTCCGGTGATCCCCGGTCGCTCGTTGGCGCTCCCGACGTGGGCGACCCAGCCGCCCGAGATCGTCGGCTCGTCGGGCCGGCGGTAGAGAAGGATCCGCATCCCGTTGGACAGAGTGCGTTCCTCGGCATTGATCTCTGCCTTCGGCTCCACCTTCTTCGCCTGGGCGAAGAGAAGCGGGGCGCTGCCGGCCGTCACGGCCCAGAGGGCGATCGTGAAGAGGACGAGTCTGAATCGGCGTCTCATGGTCACCTCAGAAAGGATTTGGAGCTCCGGAGGATCGGCGGACTCGTGGAGCGTGCGAACCAGCTGCGGACCCCTCCGCCTCCCGGAGGGATCGTATCCGAACTGGCTCTTTCCGGGTTCGTTGGCAAGGGCCGTGGCGACCCGGATCGGGACCGAGAGGCAGAAGCCCGGATGATCCTCGTCATATCGGGCAGGGCGAGGAGCTGGTAGTCTCGGTCTTGCGAATGGATCGCGAAAAGGAGCCCTTCACTTGAACCGGCCCTCCCTGCTTCCGACCCGAGGACGCCTCGGGCGAGAAAGACGAACCGTCGCCGCGATGATCGAGCTCCGGTGCCGGGATTTCCACACCGTCGAGGCGGGAGCCTGCGACGAGTGCCGGTCACTCGGCGAGTACGCCGACACCCGGCTCGAAAAGTGCCCCTACGGCGACGAAAAGCCGACCTGCGTGAACTGCCCGATCCACTGCTACGCACGGGCCGAGCGCGAGCAGATGAAGGAGGTCATGCGGTACTCCGGTCCGCGGATGCTGCTCAAGCACCCGATTCTCGCGATCCGGCACATGCTGGAGGGGCGGAAGCAGGCGCCTCCGCTGAAGGGCCGCGGCCGGGGGCCTTAGGGTCAGTCGAGCTTCATCTCCTCCAGGACGTTCGTCGCCCCGTCCACTTCGGTCATCACCCAGAGGAGGTACCGGCTGTCGACGTGGATCGACCGTGTCTTCTCCCGGTCGAAGAGGAAGTCCGACGCGACGGTGTCAAAGGTCCCGTCGAACAGAAGGCCGACCAGCTGGTTCTTCGAGTTCAACGTCGCCGAACCGGAGTTGCCGCCGGTGGTGTCCACGTCGGAGAGATAGTCGACCGGGACGTCCTTGAGCTTCGGATCGACATAGGGGCTCCTCTTACCGTTCCGGAGCGCCTGGATCGCGTCGAGCTCCGCCTTTGGGGCATCGAACTCGCCCGTTCCGGTCTGCTTCTCGAGGATCCCCTGGAGCGTGGTCTGGGGGAGGTAGGCCATCCCGTCACGCGGCGAGACCCCCTTCACCGTCCCGTACGTGACGCGGAGGGTCGAGTTCGCGTCGGGAGCGACGAGGCCTCCTTCCTTCGCGAGAAGGGCGCGCATATAGCGGGGACGGAGGAGCGACCGCTTCCCGGCGTCGGACTTCTCCTTTTCCCGGACCGCCTCGTGGAGCGGATGAAGAGCGATCGCCAGCTTCACGAACGGGTCGGGCGAAGCCACGATCTCTGCGGCTGGCTTCGTGAATAAGGCGAGGCGCACAGCCTTGTCGCCGAGCGTCGCCTTCGGATACACGGCGTCGAGCCAGGCATCGATCGCCTTGGCGGCGTCCGCGGCCGGGCGGCCGGCGGTGAGATCGACCGCGGCGTCGAGCGGCGCGATTCGCTGGTCGGCGGGCAGGGTCGCGGCCTCGACGAGAGCGTGCCGGAAGAGCGCCCGATCCAGCCGAGGGTCGTAGGTCTTTTCCATCCGCTCGAGGCTCTCGCGAATCCTGGACCAGTTCCGCTCCTGGAAAGCTGGCTCGCGGTCCATGTCCTTCTTGGGCCGCTCGAGCGACAGGCGGTGGAGGGTGTCGGCGGTCGCGAGGAGCGACGAAGGGCCGTTGAGCGCCGCCAGGACGGCATTCCGCTCGCGGCTCTTCTCGCTCTCGGCCTGCATTGTCTGGAGGGCCGGGAGGACATCGCCGTACTCGGCCTGCCTCGCCTTGTCGGCGGCGATCCACACCACTAGGTCCCGCTCCTGGGCTTCCTTCTTGGCGAGCAAGCCTCCCCGGACGAGCCCGTCCAGGACCCCCACGTTCTTCGTGAGGCCGTTGTTCAGGCCGCGCTTGCGCTGCTCGGCCTTGATCTCCAGGGCCTTGTCGCCCTTCGTGATCTCCTCGAGGAGGGCGAGCTGCTCCTTGGCGCGCCGGATCGCCCGAGGGAGCGTCCACTGGGTCCGCTCTCTTACCTGCGGGTAAGTCTCGTGACGTTGTGTACGGCCGGGATAGCCGGCGACGAAGATGAGGTCCCCCGGGTTCGCCCCCTTGGTGGAGACGGTCAGCCAGTGCTTCGGTCGGTAGGGGACGTTGTCCCTGGAGAACGAGGCGGGCTTCCCATCCTTCCTGACATACGCCCGGAAGAACCCGAAGTCACCGGTGTGGCGAGGCCACTGCCAGTTGTCGGTCTCCCCGCCAAAGTTCCCGATCCCCTTTCCGGGCGCGTAGACGAGCCGGACGTCGTTGATCTCCAGCTGGGCGATCTCGAAGTAGCTCTTCCCCTCGAAAAAGGGGGCAATCCGGCAGCGGAGTCCGTCCTTTTCGCAGGCCGCCGTCCGCTCTTTCGTCCGGCGCTCGATCCAGTCGAAGCGTTGACGGTCGGTCAGCTTCGCCGGGATCTTTCCGATGATCTCGTCGGTGACGTCCTTGACCGACGTCGTGACGAAGACCCGGGCGCCGGGGCCGTTCCAGAGCTCGGCCCCGCGACTCTTCGCCAGGAACCCGTTCTCGATCAAGTTCCGATCGGGCGTGGAGTTGTACTGAAGCGCCCCTTGGACGCAATGATGGTTCGTGACGATCAGGCCGTCGGGAGAGACGAAGGACGCGCTGCAGCCGCCGAGGGAGATGATGGCTCCCATCGGGAAGCCGGTCAGGTCAGCGAACGCGTTCGGGTCCCCGGCGAAGCCGAGACCCTTCAGGCGGGACGCGAGCGCGGGGATCTGCTGAGGCATCCACATCCCTTCGTCGGCGCGAAGTGGGGAGGTAGGGCCGAGGGTGAACGCGCCCAGCAAGAGCGCAACGGAAAGGGTCGGTCTCAAAGGTTTCCTCCTGTCGTTCGGGAACACGCCGGCCAAAGCGCGGCCGCGTCGCGAGACTCTCTATTATCCGCCCTGGATGCTCGCGGTTTCCATCTCTCTCGCCCTTCTGGCCCTCGCCTTCGGGGCGGTCGGACCTCGCGAGATCCCGACGCTCCTCGACCCCCTTTCTGGCCGTCTCGGGAATCCTCCTGGCGGCCGCGATCCTCCTCTCGCTCTTCCTCGTTCGCCTCACGCCGTAGAATCGCTCCAGGTGAAGCTCCCGAAAGACCTCGCCCGTTCGCTGGACGACATCCTCTCCCGGGCCTTCGCGGAGGACGGCGAGGACGTCACCTCCCTCGCCGTCTTCGGGCCGGCCGTGCGCGTCTCGGGCCAGATCGTCATCCGCGAGCGGGCCGTGATCGCCGGGGCGGTGTTCCTCCCGAGGATCTTCGCCTTCCTTCACCCGGCCGCGAAGGTCGACCTCCTCGTGGAGGACGGGGCCCGCGTGCCAAAGGGGAAGGTCCTGGCGCGGGTCGAGGGGCCCGCGATCACCGTCCTCGCTGCGGAGCGGGTTGCCCTCAACCTGTTGCAGCGATTGTCTGGCGTGGCGACGGGTACGCGCGAGTACGTCGACGCGCTGAAGGGGACACGGACCCGCATTCTCGACACCCGGAAGACAACGCCGGGCCTCCGGCTGTTCGAGCGTTACGCGGTCCGCTGCGGCGGGGGCGAGAACCACCGGTTCGGCCTCGCGTACGGGTTCCTCGTCAAGGACAACCACGTCGACGGCTCGGGGAGCGTGTGGGATGCGACGCGCCGGGCGGCCGACTTCCGCGAACTGAACCAGTCGCTCCGAGGGCTCTTTCTCGAGGTGGAGGCCCGCAGCCGCGACGAGGTCCACCAGGCTCTCGACGCCGGCGCCGAACGGATTCTCCTGGACAACATGACGATCCCGCAGATCCGCGCGGCCGTCGTGGACATTCGCCTGTTCACCGAGGCGACCGGCCAAAGGATCCTCGTGGAAGCGTCGGGGGGAATGACCCCGGAACGGGCGCGCGACGCGGCGCAGGCCGGCGTCGACTACGTCTCCGTCGGTGCCGTGACGCACTCCGTCCGGGCGATCGACATCGGACTCGATGTCGACATGGCCCTTCCTCGCGTTCCCCGCAAGGCGCGCGCGAGGCGGCGGGCTTGAGGAGGAATCTTCCCGACCGGTTCCGGACGCAGGTCCTCGTGGTCGGGACCGGCATCGCCGGGCTGACGACCGCCCTGGTCCTCGCGCGCCGCGGCCTCAAGGTCCACCTCGTCACGAAAGCGGCCGAGCCGGACGACTGCAACACGGCATGGGCACAGGGCGGGATCATCTACTTCGGGAAGAACGATTCCCCCGCATCGCTCGAGAAGGACATCCTCCGCGCGGGGGCCGGACTGTGCAACCCCGAGGCGGTCCGGTTCCTGGCAGAGCGGGGCCCGCGCGTCGTGGAAGAGTTGTTGCTCAAGGACGTGGGCGTTCCCTTCTCGCGCACGATCCGCGGGGAGCTGGACTTTACCCGCGAGGCGGCCCACTCCGTCGCGCGGATCGTCCACTCCGCCGACGCGACGGGCCGGGCGATCGAGGAGGCGATGCTCCGCCGGGTCCGGACCGAGGCCCGGATCACGATCTGGCCGGAAGCCACGGCCATCGACCTGATCACGGCGCGGCACCACTCCACTGACGTCGAGCAGCGGTATGCGCTCCAGGACCCGTGCCTCGGGGCGTACATCCTCGACCGGACCGGGAGAGTCCACACGGTGCTGTCGGACTTCACCGTCCTGGCCACCGGCGGGGTCGGCCGGCTTTTCCTCCACACGACGAACACGCGGCATGCGATCGGCGACGGGCTCGCGATGGCGCACCGCGCCGGTGCCGCCGTCTTGAACCTAGAGTACGTCCAGTTCCACCCGACGACGCTCTATCACCCGGACGCCAGTGCGTTTCTCATTTCAGAGTCGCTTCGGGGCGAGGGGGCGGTCCTGGTCAACCGCTCCGGCGAGGCCTTCATGGAACGGTACGACGCAAAGCGGAAGGACCTCGCTCCACGCGACGTCGTCACCCGCGCGATCGTCGAGGAGATGACGACCCG
>CALFNC010000394.1 GCA_937902605.1 uncultured Acidobacteriota bacterium
TCAGACGTGTGCTCTTCCGATCTGGTCTACCGTCACGGCGTCCGGAGCGAGTCGCCCGCGGCGGGCTGAAGAGACGCCCCGACACCGTGCCGTCGACGCCTCCCGCACTGCCCGAGCCCCTGGTCACCAAACGCCCGAAGCGGATCGTGATGGTGGACGACTCGGTGGCCTACGCCGAGACCTGGCGGAAGGACCTGGAGGCGCGTTACGGCGAGAAAGTGACGTTCGAGTCGTACGCGAACCCGATTCAGGCGATCCCGGTCCTCGGCCCGGGGATCGACCTGCTCCTTCTCGACCTGGAGATGCCGGTCTTCGACGGCCGCAAGCTGGCGGCCCTTGCAGCGCAGCGGGGCGTGCCGTGCAAGCGGATCGTGATCGTCTCCGCGCACGACGCGGACGAGCTTCACGCCCTGTTCTCCACCGAGACCTGCCTCGCGGTGATCAACAAGACCGAGCCGCGGCAGCAGCAGGCCTTCCTGATGATCCTCGACAGCGTGGTGAAACGTTGACCGGACCGGTCCGGCCAGTCGACGCCGCGGTCGAGGCCGCGCGCCGGGCCGGGGAGATCCTCATCGGCTACTTCGGCGCCTTCGACCCCTCATGGGTGGAGGAGAAGTCCCGGAACGACGTCGTCTCGAAGGCCGACCGGGAGAGCGAGGCCCTTGTCCGGGAGCTGCTGCTCGGCGCGTTTCCTCACGACCGGTTCCTCGGCGAGGAGGGGGGGGCGTCGGAAGGTGACGCTTCGAAGGGCGACGACACGGCCCCGACCTGGATCGTCGACCCGCTCGACGGGACGGCGAACTTCGTCCGGGGCTTCCCACACTGGGCAGTATCGATCGCCAGGACTTCCGGGGGGACCTTCGGCCCGCTGGAGACGGCGGTGATCTGGGACCCGGTGAAGGGCGACCTCTTCACCGCCGTCCGCGGCGAGGGGGCGTTCCGCAACGGCAAGCGGCTCCGAATGCCGAGGCGCCGCGGGCTCGACGGGTGCGCGATGGCGACGGGCTTCCCGTTCCGCCAGCAGGCGAAGATCGACCTCTACCTCCGGATCTTCCGCGCGGCCTTCCTCGAGGTCCGCTCGCTCCGCCGGGCCGGCAGCGCGGCGCTCGACCTCGCCTACGTCGCCGCCGGGATCTTCGACGGCTTCTTCGAGTTCGGCCTCTCTCCCTGGGACACCGCGGCGGGGGCATTGCTCGTGACCGAGGCGGGAGGTCTCGTCTCGGACTTCGACGGCGCGGGCCTCTGGAGGAAGCGCGGTAACCTCGTCGCCGGCTCGCCGGGCGTCCACGCGGGATTCCTGGAGCTGGTAGCCGGGCTCGGCGTCAAGGAGGAGGACCTGTGAATCAGACGGCACCGGTGGTCCGGCTCGGCCTGGTGGGATTCGGGACGGTGGGGCAGGCCCTCGTCCGCCTGATTCAATCGGGCGAGACGCGTCTCCGCGACCGGCTGGGCGTCCGGCTCGCCGTCACGGTGATCGGGAACCGCGGGATCGAGCGCAAGAAAGCCCCATGGGTCCAGGGTCCGGTCCGGTGGACGGAGGACCTCGACTCGGTGGCGACCGACCCCGAGGTGGACCTCGTCGTCGAGCTGGTGGGCGGGATCGACCCGGCCCGCGCCCTGATCACGAAGGCGCTGGAGATGGGGAAGAGCGTCGTCACCGCGAACAAGCTCCTCCTCTCGGCGCACGGCTTCGAGCTGACGACGCTGGCGGCGGCGAGGGGGGCCGGCCTCGGGATCGAGGCCGCGGTGGCCGGCGGCATCCCGATCCTGCGGGCGATTCGCGAGAGCTTCGCGGGCGACCGGCTCGAATCGGTCGAGGGGATCCTCAACGGGACCTGCAACTTCATCCTGACCGAGATGGAGCGGACCGGCCGCTCGTCCCCCGACGTCCTCACCGAGGCCCAGCAGCTCGGGTACGCCGAAGCCGATCCCGCTAGCGACGTCGAGGGAGCCGACGCCGGGTACAAGCTGGTCCTCCTCGCCCGGATGGCGTTTGGCCAGAAGGCCGAGTTTCTCTCCATCTTCCGCGAGGGGATCACGCGCCTCCTCCCGTGCGACTTCGTCTACGCCAAGCTGCTCCAGCGGACCCCGCGGCAGTTGGCGTCGGCCCGGCTCCTCCCAAACGGGCGGCTTGCGCTGTCGGTGCGGACGCACATGGTCTCGCTCTCGTCGATGCTGGCGAAGGTAACCGGGCCGTTCAACGCCGTGCAGGTGCGCGGCGAGAAAGGGGGCGACTTCGTCTTCTCGGGCCGCGGGGCTGGGGGCGACCCCACCGCCGTGGCGGTCCTTTCAGACATCGTGGAGCTGGCCCGCTCGGGCCCGCGGCCGCTCGTCCCGCCGCTCGGCTTCCCGGCGTTCGAGCCCTTCTCCCCGGCGGGCCCGGAGGAGTTCAGCGCGCCCCTCTACCTGCGGTTCGTCGTCCGTGACAAAGCGGGGATCATCGCGGGGATCAGCCAGATCCTCGCCCGGAACCAGGCCAACATCGAGGCGGTCTTCCAGGCGCCATACGGCGAGCGCGACGCCCTGCCGTTCGTGATCACGCTCGAGACCGTGACGCAGGCCCAGGTCGCCAAGGCCCTCGAGGAGATCGCCGCTCTCGACTTTCACGTCGTCCCGCCCGTCGCGTTCCCGATGACGGACTGATCCGGCGCCGGGGCCTGGTCACCATGCCAGCCCGCGGACCTCCCGCGCCCGCTGGTAGACCCCTTCGTACAGGCCGGCGGCGTGCTCCCACGAGTTGTCGACCGACATACCGTTCCGCATGAGGCGGTACCAGGTGCCCCGCTGGAAGAAGATGTGCTGGGCACTGAGGATCTCGGCGGCCAGCGCGTGGGGGGACGGGTCATCGAAATGGAAACCGGTCGCGATGTTCTCGTTGTAGCCGTCGTAGGCGATGACGGAGTCGGCCAGACCGCCGGTCTTTCGGACGATGGGGACCGTCCCGTACGCCAAGGAGTACATCTGGGTAAGGCCGCACGGCTCGAAGCGCGAGGGCATGACGAGCGCGTCGACTCCGGCCTCGATCCGATGCGAGAGGGCCTCGTCGTAGCCGAGAAAGGCTCGGAATTGGCCATGGTGGTGCGATTCCAGGAGACGCATGGCCCCCTCGAGGGCAGGCTCCCCCGATCCCAGCATGACGATCCGGAGTCCACGCCGGATCAGCTCGGGCGCGGCCTCGAGCAGGAGGTCGAAGCCCTTCTGGTCGACGAGGCGGCCGATGGCCCCCAGGACCATGCCCGGGTCGCCCGGCTCGAAGCCGGCGGTCCGGAGGAGCTCGTGCCGGCACTCGGACTTGCCGGAGGGCTCGTCCACCGAGTAGCGGGCCGAGATGTGGGGATCGGCCGCCGGGTTCCAGACCTGCCGGTCGATGCCGTTGAGAATGCCTGTCAGGCGGTGGTTGCGCCCGCGGAGGACGGCGTCGAGGCCGGCCCCACCTGCCGGCGTCTGGATCTCGGCGGCGAAGGTCGGCGAGACGGTCGTGATCACGTCGGCCGCCTCGATGCCGCCCTTGAGGAAGTTCAGAGAGCCCCGGAAGTCGAGAAGCCCGCCCGTCCGGACATCGTCCGGTAGCCCGAGCGTGGTAAAGAGGTGGCCGGGATAGGCCCCCTGGTACTGGATGTTGTGGATCGTCAGGACCGAGGAGACGTCGTCGAACCACCGGTTCCGCCAGCCGCTCCAGGCGCCGAGCATGGTGGCGAGGGCCGGGTGCCAGTCGTGTGTGTGGAGGACCTGTGGAGACCGTCCCAGGCGCCGCATGGCCTCCAGTGCGGCCCGCACGAAGATCGTGAACCGCCAGAGGCCGTCGTCCATCCCACTGTCGTTCGGGGCGTAGAGCCCGCCGGGCCGATGGAAGAGAGGGTCGTGGGCGACGAAATAGACCGGGACGTCGTTGTGCGGGAGGTGCCCCTTCAGGATACCGACGCGGTACGGACGACCCAGGATCGAGACGTCGAACGGCGGGGTGGCCTCGATCGGCCACTGGAGGCGCCGCCGGTACCACTGCGCTGCCTCGAGATGAAAGGGGATCCAGATGTCGACATCGTGACCACGGCGAGCCAGGGCTTTCGGGAGAGCCCCGACGACGTCGCCGAGTCCGCCCGTCTTGGCGAACGGGCTGCACTCGGCGGAGAGATGGCTGATTCTCAAGTGGCCTCCTGGCCAGTGATGCGATCCGTTGGGGCCCGACGGGGCCGAGGCCGTATCAAGATCAAGGGAGGACGATGACCGAGACTTCGGCCGTCTTGGGGCCGCAGCTGGCGAGAATCTTGGCGTTGCCCGACGAGAGAGCTTTCACGACGCCATTGACGGCGAGGGCGGACTTCGGCTGGTCCGAGGACCAGCCGACGGCGACCTCGTCGATGACGTTCCCAGCTGCGTCCTTCGCGACGACGTTCAGCTTCTGGGTGTCCCCGGCCTTGATGATGATCGTCGGCGGGGTTACCTCGAAGGAGGCTAGCTCCCGGAAAAGAACTGTCAAGTCGGCGGGGGCGCTGACCTCCCCGAAAGAGGCGACGATCCCCGTCCGGCCTTCGGAGGCCGCGGTGGCGACGCCGGAGGCGTCGATGGTGGCGACGGCCGGGTTCGTGGATGTCCAGACCGGCTTGGCGTCCGCCACCTTGCCAGCCGAGTCCTTCGCCTCGGCGAGGAACGTCGTCGTCGCGCCCTTTCGGCCCATGAGCGTGGTTCGGAGGGGGGAGACGGCTACGGAGGCGACGTCCACGACCTCGACCGCGATCGTGGCCGACAGCTCGGCGTGCTTGGCCGTCACGATCAACTTCCCGGCCGCGACCGTCTTCACGATTCCGTTCCCGTCGACCGTCGCGATGTTGGACTTGGAGGACCCCCACGTCACGACCGCGCCCGGGATCGGCATTCCCTTCCCGTCGAGCACTTCGGCCTTGGCCACACCGCCGCGCTTGAGCCCGAAGATGGTCAACTTGTGGGCTGAGACGCGGATCGAGGCCGGCTTCGGGGCGCACGCGGCAGTGGTCAGAAGCGCGAGGACGAGTACGGGGAGGGCCTGCCGGACAGGGGAGGGAGCTTTCAGCATGTCGGCCCCGAGTTTACCGCGCGGGAGGCTCGTCCGCCCCTTCGGGCTCGGCCGGGAACGGGGCGAGCGGTGGCATCTCGCGCGCGGCGCGCGCGGCGATGCAGATCGGAAGAGCGTCGTGTAGGGAAAGAG
>CALFNC010000395.1 GCA_937902605.1 uncultured Acidobacteriota bacterium
CGACGACCTGGTGCGGGCGAACCTGAAGTTCGTCGTCTGGTACGTCATGCACAAGGTCCGCTCGCCCGACGTGTCGTTCCTGGACCTGATCAGCGAGGGGAACATCGGGCTGATCCAGGCAGCAGCGCGCTTCGACCCCGACCGCGGAGTCCGCTTCAACACCTACGCCGTCTGGTGGGTCCGTCAGGCCATCTCCCACGCCCTCGCCGAGCAGACCGGCGCCGTCCGCCTCCCGCACAAGCAGGCATCCCTGGCGAGCCGCGTCGCCCGAGTGCGGGAGGCCCTATCGAGGAAGCTGGAACGCGATCCCACCGTCGAGGAGATCGCCGTCGAGGCCGACCTTTCGGCCGGCGACGTCGAGATGCTCCTCACCCTGAACCGTTCCTCCGAATCGCTGTCGAGGTCGATCGGGAGCGACCAGGATTGGACACTGGGGGACATGCTGGAGCAGACCTCCGTGGCGTCCGCGGACGACGAGCTTCTCCGCCGCTCGTCGGTGAAGCAGACTCACGACCTCCTCGAGACGCTGCCCAAGAAGGAGCGGGCGGTCCTATGCCGCCGCTTCGGCATCCCCGACGACGGGAGCGAGGGGGAGCGCGAGCCGATGACGCTCCAGGAGATCGGCGACGAGCTGAAGCTCTCGCGCGAGCGGGTGCGGCAGATCGAGGCGCAGGCGATCTCGCGGTTGAAGCGGAGCCTCAAGGGCCGGACGTTGAAGGCGTACCTCAACTGATCCGCTTCGCCGAATAGAATCCGTGGCGTGTCACCCCCCCGAAAGAAGGCCGATTCCTCTCCCCCCTGCTCCACCTGCCACGGCTTCGGCGTGCTGGAGCACCCGAAGACGGGCCAGCTGCTGCCCTGCAAGTGCCGCGAGGTGGCGATCGTCGAGGCCCGGGTCGAGGACGCCGGCATCCCCGAGCGCTACCAGAACTGCTCGCTGCAGAACTGGAACGCGCTGGAGCCCTCGCTGAACATCGCGGGCGCCATGGCCCGGAAGTTCGTCCGCGAGTGGCCCGCCGTCGACCACGGCATCCTGATCGTCGGCCCGGTAGGGCGCGGGAAAACCCACCTCGCCGTCGCGATCCTGCTCGACCTGATCCGGCAGAAAAGCGTCCGCGGAGTCTTCTGCGACTTCACCGACCTCCTGAGCCGGATCCAGGCGACCTTCGGGCGGAATGCCGACGAGAACCCAGACGAGATCCTTTCCCCATATCGCGACGCGGAGCTCCTCGTCCTCGACGAGCTGGGGGCGCGGCGCCCGACCGAGTGGGCGCGCGAGGTCCTCTACGGGCTCCTGAACACGAGATACAACCGGAACCGGATCACGATCCTGACGACGAACTTCGACGACGAGCCCGAGAAGCCAGGCGACGAGACGCTCGAGGTTCGCGTGGGGAGCGCGGTGCGGAGCCGGCTCTTCGAGATGTGCCGGACGATCCGAGTCTCCGGTCCCGATTTTCGGAAGGAAGTGAAAGGGAAGGGGCGGGCCTTTTGAGGCGCGCGGCGTCCGGGGCCACGGTCGCGGCCGCGGCGCTGCTTATTCTCGTCGCGGCGTGCGTATCGAAGCCCCCGGCGGCCGGCCCCGTCTCCCCGTCGGCTGGGATGGCTCTCACGGCCACGCCGACCCCAACGCCAACCCCGACGCCTCCGCCGCCCGCGCCGCTTCCCGCCGCGTCCACGTTTCCCGAGGTCGCTGGCGCCATCGACATCGGCGTCCAGGTCAACGTCGTCTCCTTCCTCCTGAACGGAGCCGAGTGGCTGGTCCGGAGCGGCGGCGCCGCATGGCGCATGGCGGGACCAGTCTCGGTGACGCTGGCGCCGGGCACCGCGCTGAAGCTGTCTTCGGCGGAGGGGACCCGCGAGCTGCCGGGGTCCGTCGAATTCGCCTCGGCGTGCGGACAGCCGGTCCCGATCGGGGACGGGACGTATCGCGGGACCGTCGTCGTCCGCGCGACCGCGCGCGGGACGCTCCACGTGATCAACCACGTCAACCTCGAGGACTACCTGAAAGGGGTCGTCCCCGCAGAGATGGGTCCGCGGGTCTACGACGAGCCGGAGGCGCTGAAGGCGCAAGCGATCGCGGCCCGCTCATACGCCATGAGGCACCGCGGCGGCTCCGCGGCCGAGGGGTACGACCTCTGCGCGACGCCGAAGTGCCAGGTCTACGGCGGCGTCGGGGTTGAGCATCCGCTCTCGTCGAAGGCCGTCGAGGCGACGGCGGGGGAGGTCCTCGTCTGGAACGGGGCGGTCGCCGACACGCTCTTCACGTCGACGTGCGGCGGCCAGACCGAGGCAGTGTCCGAGATCTTCCCTTCGTACGCCGCGGCGGCGTACCCGTACCTCGTGCCGGTGAAATGTTCCGGCGAGACCCCCTTCGAGCTCAGGACCTCGTTCCCGGCTGGGCGCCCCACGACACTGCTCGGCGTCCGTGGACGGGCACTCCTCGCCTCGATCGAGAGAACTGGCACCGCTTACGCCGACGTCGTCGCCGCGCGCGACGAGCTACTCGAAAGGATGGGTCTCCCGGTTGGCGGAGGCCCGAGGTCTCTCCAGCCTGCGGTGGTCTTCGCGAAC
>CALFNC010000396.1 GCA_937902605.1 uncultured Acidobacteriota bacterium
AAGCCGGTGCGGGCGTGCCTGACGGCGATGGAGGACGCCGGCACGCCGATGGTCCTGGCCGGCGAGAGCATTCCGACCTACGCCTATCCCGAATCGGCCGCGCGCGTGCTCGGGAAGGTGGCCGCGTACGCGGAATGGCGTGCGAGGCCTCGCGGGGTGATTCCCGATTTCGACGACCTCGACCTCGTTGCCGCCCGCGGGATCTGCCGGGGGGCGATCGAGACGCGCGGACCGGGCCGGCTCTCGCCGGAAGAGACGAGAGCGGTCCTTCGATCGATGCACCTTCCGGTCGCTCCCGGCGGCGTCGCCCGAACGGCCGGGGAGGCGGTGGAGCTGGCCCGGAGCATCGGGTTTCCGATCGCCCTCAAGCTGGCCTCTCACCAGATCCTCCACAAGAAGGAGAAGGGCGCGGTCCGTCTCGACGTCGTCGACGAGGCCGGCGTCAGGAGCGCCTTCGAGGCGATTCGACGCTTGCTGGAGGACGGCGACCTGGGCCCGATGGAAGGGGTGCTGATCCAGCCGATGGTCGGAAACGTCGTCGAGGTGATGGTGACCATGCTCGAGGACCCCCTGTTCGGGCCGCTCGTCACCTTCGGTCTGGGCGGGATCCACGTGGAGCTGATCGCGGACATGAGCGTTCGCGTGACCCCCCTGACCGACCGCGCGGCCGCCGCCATGGTGAGGGAGATCCGGGGATATCCCCTCCTCGAGGGCTATCGCGGGCACCCCCCGGCCGACATCGAAGCCATCCACGACGTTCTTCTGCGCGTCTCCCGCCTAGTGGAGGAGGTGTCTGATATCGCGGAGCTGGACCTCAGCCCGATCTTCGTCGGACCTCCAGGCGGGGGCTGTCGTATCGTCGACGCGCGGATTCGCGTGGCGCTTCCGCAGAAGGGACGTGCGGCCCGCACCACGACGGCGGCGCCTCCGCGTCTCCTGAGCCCCGTGGACGCCTCCGCCTTGGTCGCGAGGCAATCTCTTGGAGGAACATCCGATGTCCCAGGCCGCTGATCAGGAATGGCTCTGCCGGAGAATCGTCGAGGAAAGTCAGATCGGGATCCTCTATGCGGGTCGGGAAGGATTGATCCGTCTCTGGAATGCCGGGGCCGAGGCGATGTTTGGTTATCGGGCCGACGAGGTGCTCGGGAAATCGATGGACCTGATCATCCCGGAGAGGCAGCGCCAGAGGCACTGGGAAGGCTGGGCCCGGGTCATGGAGACCGGCGTGACCCGATACGGTCGCGAGGTGCTGGCGGTGCCGGCCATGCGGAAAGACGGCTCGCGGATCTCGATCGAGTTCAACATCCTCCTTCTCCGGGCCTCGACAGGCGAGATCCTCGGGGCCGCCGCCACGATTCAGGACGTGACGGAACGGTGGCAGCAGCAGAAGGAGCTGAAGTCCCGCCTGGCGGCCCTGGAGGCTCAAGCAGGAGGCAAATCCGGTTGAACCGGCCGCTTCGGACGGTGTAAGTTCGGCGCAACGGGGGGGCCGGCTCGAATCGGCGGTGCCCCGGGGGGAGGATGAGATGGAGTTTCGGAGGGTTCCCGATCTGGCTGCCCCGCAGGGGTACGGCATTCCAGCGTATCTCTTCGTGCCCGCTGCCCCGCGGGGGGGCGCCGTCATCTGCCATGGCTACGGCGGGTCGAAGGAGCAGATGCTGGGGGTGGCGGTCTCCGTGGCCGAGCAGGGAACCGCCGCGCTCGTCATCGACCTGTGCGGGCACGGGGAGAACGGGGCGCCGATCGGCCCCATGATGCGCGGCGAGCTGGAATCTGGTCTCGAATTCGTCCGGCGTTTCGGCCGGACGGCCGCCGTCGGGCATAGCCTGGGAGGGCGGCTGGCGCTGATGTCGTCAGCCGACATCATCGTGGCGATCTCCCCTTCGGTCATCGTCCAGATGTCCCCGCAGGGGAAGTGGATGTTCGAGAACCTCCCGAGCCCAGGAATCCGGGAGCCGCACTCTGGGTACGTCCTCGAGCTGCTGGAAAAGCTGGGGCCCGTGCAGGCCCATTCGCGCCCGTCGCTCCTCCTCTACTCCGAGCGCGACATCCAGGCGATCCTCGACGGCGCCAACGACCTCATGGCCCTGCTTCCCGGCGCCGAAAAGCAGCTCGTTTCTGCGGACATCCGCCCCGACGTGCAGCATGAGAACGGCTTGATCCGTTACCTTCCCCGCTGGTTCAACCACAGCGAGCTTAAGTTCAACGGCCCGGCGTGCGAGACCGTAGGTGGCTGGCTGGCCGATCACATCGTGTGACCGTTTTCTCCACGACCGTATGCTAGGCTCGAAGCTGACAGGAGCCGAGCGATGCAGTGGGAATACCTTGACAGGATGGTGATTTTCGAGGATGCAGAGGGTGGGATGTTGAGCGGCCTCGACGCCTGGATCAACGGTGTCGGAGCCGAGGGGTGGGAGCTCGCCTCCTCGGCCCCGCTCATCGCCCCGAACAAGGATGGCGTCGCCTACGGGACGATCGGCCTCCACCTGATCTTCAAGCGGCCCGTGGCCAGGGCCCTTCAGGGAGCGTGAGCGGGCCGTGGCTGGGATGAGAGGTCCGGCACTGATGGAGAGCCTCTACGGCGCTCTCGGGAGCGGCGACCAGAGCCTGACGATATGCGGTGTCGTCTATCCGGTCACCGACCTGCTCGTGAGGATGTCACTGAACTTCCAGGACAGCCGGGCGATCGACGGGTTGGTCCTGCCGGACGGCCGCATCGTCTTCCGCTACTACGACGGACAGGACCAGCGCGTGGTCGCGATGGAGATCGACGAGGACTTCCGGTGTCTCGGCGAGGTGCGCGCGCATTACCCCGAGTGTGTCGGGGACGAGGAGTGGTACCCGCAGCACTGTGGACACTAAGGGACATTAGACCCGCCCCCTGGCCTGCGGAGGGTCTGCTGGACGGGAAATACAAGTGATAGAGCACCGCCGCTCGCGCGGTGGATGCCATAAGGAGGGAATTCGATGGTCACCTTCGAATACCGTTTCGACGTCCTCCCCGGAAAGCTGAAGGAGTACGAGAAGTACATCACCGGCGCGGGCAAGGACATCTGGCTGAAGTTCCCTGGCGTCAAGGCCGTCCGCGTCTACAAGAGCATGCTGGGCGGGTCGTCCCCGCAGAGGGTGGTCCAGGTCGACATGGAGGGGCTCGCGGTCCTCGAGAGGATCCTCTCGGATCCGAGCTTCCGGAAGGTCAAGACCATCTTTCACGGCCTCGTGACGCACGTGTCCGACTCCCTGCTCGTCCAGGCGAGCGAAAAGAAGAAGTAGGGCCCCGTCCGCGCGGACTTTTCTTAGTACTTAGCCAGCGGACTCGAGGCGCCGTCTGGCCGGGCGTGCGCGCCGCGGCCTGTCGGACGAGCCGGAAGTACCGGAAGTACCGGAAGAAAGCGCCTTGATGACGGCGCCCCAGTTGTTAAACCACGTCTCGAACGCGGCGCGCAGCTGAGCTCGCCCTTGCTCGTCGGCCGCCGCACGCAGGGCCTCGACCACAGCGGCGGTGGAGGGGCGGAGGCGGCGTTCGCCGAGGGCGGTCAGCTTCACGTAGACGAAGCGGCGGTCCTTCGGCGAGCGCGTCGTCCTCACGAGCCCCGCATGCTCCATCCGGCGGACGAGCGCGGACGTGGTGTTCAAGGTGGCGAAGGTCTGGCGCGCCAGATCGCCGATGGTCAGCGGCTCGCTTGAGGGGTTCCCCGCGAGTGTCAGGAGGGCGAACTGCTGCGCGGGGGTGAGGCCGTCTTCGGGCGTCTCGGTGGTGATGGTTCGCCGCACCGACTCGAAGAAGCGGCGCAGGTGGGCCATCGTGCGATAGGTCTCGGAGAGGCTCTGGCGCATCGGTGTTGCCCCGGATTATAGGGATCGGACCAGCCGAGGAACCGCTTGACTTCGGGCGCGGTACAATTACTCCCCGGGATGAATAGTCGATGGCGCGTAGTATTCGGCCCGCTGCTCACGTTCGGGCTCCTGGGGGCGCAATGCTCCCAGGCCGAAGGGGTGGGCGTGAGCGTCGAGGCGGGCAGGAGGAGCCGATGAACGAGCTTCTGGCGCCGGGCGGCAGCCTGGAGATGATCGAGACCGTCTTTTCGCAGGGCGCGGACGCGGTCTACGTGGGAGCCAAGGGGTTCAGCCGCCGCAAGTGCGCGTGGGAGCTGGAAGACTCGCAGATCAGGCAGGCCATCGAGATGGCGCGGCCCCACGGCGGAAGGGTGCGGGTTGCCATCAACGCGGAGGCGCCCGAGGAAAAACAGATGATCCTCATGGGCAAGATCGCGAAGTACGCCGCCTGGGGGGCCGAGGGAGTGATCGTCAAGAGCCCCTGGGTCATGGAGATGGTGAAGAAGAACTTCCCCGATCTGGTCATTCACGCGAGCGTGGGGTGCAACATCTATACGTCGGCGAAGATCGCCGAGTACAAGGGCTATGGCGCCTCTCAGGTGGTGGCCAGCACGGAAATCGACACCGTGGAGAAGCTGAGGGCGTTCAAAGCCGCCGCCGACGGACAGGGTGTCTCCACGGAGATGCTCGTCCACGGGAACCGCTGCGTGGGCGGCGTCGGGAACTGCGCGTTCCACGAGCTGACGAGCGATTCCTACGTCGTAAGGACCTATCACGACGAGGACGGGAACGAGATCGTCGAATACGAAGGGTGGCCGGATCGGAGCGGAAGCTGCTTCCGCCTCTGTCTCCTGACGGACGCTCAGCGTCGAAAGGTCCTGAAGCAACGGGGGGAGGGCGATGCCGAGATCGAGGTGATCAACGATCGGATTCGCCGGCACCCCAACGTGGCGTTTGCGATCAACGGCCGCGAGCTGTGGGATTACATGGACCTCCCGCTGAGCACCCTGAAGGTCCAGGGGCGGGAATACGGCGTGAACTTCGTCGGACGGATGATCCGCATCTATCGGATGCTGATCGACGCCCACCGTGCCGGGAAACCGTGGACGACACCCGATCTGCTCGACCTCGAGCGGGAGCTGGACGAGATCGCCCTCGATCGGGACCGGGCCCGGACGGAGAAGTCGAGCGAGCTGCACCGGAACATCAAGGGCCTCTACGCCTAGGCGCCTCCCCTAGGACCAGTACTCGCGCGTCGCCTCGAAAAGCCGCTGAACCATCTGCCGGTTGCGGTGGGCGATCTCCTGCCGGTTGAGGACGTCGGCGTAGGCCGGAACCGGATCGTGGAACGTCTTCGGCAGCTCCGTCGCAAGAGCGGTGCTCCACCGGCTCCTCCACCCCTCCGGAAGTTCGCGGGGGACCGGCAGATCATGCACCAGGAGGTACAGGATGGCCCAGATCCGCGGCACGGCATCGGGCGAGTAGCCGCCGCCGAGGGTGAACAGCACGCGCCCGGCGGTGAAGGCGTCCGCCAACTCGAGGAGGCGCCGGAAGATGACCTCAAAGTCCTGTGTCGTCAGCATGAGATCGGCGAGGGGGTCCGCGAAGTGCGCGTCCGCCCCGGCCTGGACCACGAGCACCGACGGGCGGAAGTGACTGAGCGCGACCGGAAGCACCTGCTCGAACAACTCGAGATAGCTTTCGCCCTCGGTGAACGGTTGCAGCGGAAGGTTCAGCTTCAGACCACGGGCGATCCCCGAGCCGAGCTCGTGGATATTGCCGCTGCCCGGGAAGAGGAACTTGCCCGACTCGTGAAGACTGATCGTCATCACGCGCCGGTCCTCGTAGAGGATCTGCTGGACGCCATCCCCGTGGTGGACGTCGATGTCGACATAGGCGACGGAGAACCCGTGGCTGGTCAGCCGGTTGATCGCGATCGCGAGGTCGTTGTAGATGCAGAAGCCGGAGGCGAGGCTCTTCTGCGCGTGGTGCAGCCCCCCGCCCAGCTGAAGGACGCGCTTGGCCCCGTGCTCGCAGATGAGGCGCGCCCCGTGGAGCGCGCCGCCAACGAGCCACCGTGCCGCCTCGTCCATGCCGGGGAACGCAGGGGTGTCCGGCGTCCCCAGCCCGAACACCTGGCAGTCCGGGACCTCCACGCCCGCGCTCAGCTCCTCCACTCGGCGCACATAGTCTTCCGAGTGGACGCCGAGGATCTCCTCGCGAGAGGCCGGCTCGGGTTCGACCATCTCCACGCGCTGTCCCAGCGCCTCCAGGAGATCGAGCATCATGTCGACACGGAGCGGGCTGAACGGGTGGTCGTTGCCGAAGGAGTAGGTCCGGTAGGCCGGATGGTAGATCACCGAGGGCATGGTGACTCGGGCGGCCAGAGGACCTCGAACTGGGCCCGGCGCAGCTCCTGCGCGATCAGTCGAATCTCGATCGAGCCGACGCGCAACACCGTTCGGACCGAGTCGGGACTATCGGGATACGTCAGGATCGAGTGGACGTTCAGGTCGCGGTGGCTGAGGAAGCTGGTGAGCCGCGCGAGCTCGCCGGGATGATCGGGCAGTCGGACCTCCAGGCGGCCCGAGGGCTTGTCCACTCCCGTCATGCGGATCAGCGCGTCCAACAGGTCCAGGCCGGTGATGATGCCGATCAGCCGTCCCTCGTCGAGGATCGGGAGGCACCCGATCTTCCGCGCTCTCATGATCCTCGCGGCATCCTCCACCGGGTCGAGCGGGTCGGCCGTCTGCAGCGTGCGAGACATCGCCGCGGAGACCTGGCTCCCTGGCGGGAACGGCGCCGGCGCGAGGGCGCTGGTGGCGAGCCGGAGATCACGATCGGTGATCACGCCGACGAGAACGTCCCCTTCGACCACCGGGAGGTGGCGGATCCCCTTCTCCCGCATCGTTCGGTAGGCATCCTGGAGCGTGGTGTCTGGTGTGATGACGACGGCCGGACTTCGCATGATGTCCCGGACCAACATAGCCCCGCCTCCCTTTTCAAGTTATCGGAAGCCTGAATTCCGGAGGGTCGCGGCGACGCTCCAGCCAACGAATCACTATAGCTCCTAGCCGTCGCCGGAGATGGCGGCAGGAGGCACTGACTTGCGAGGAGTCGCCGATGACGAACGCTTCTCGTTCGGCTTGACGACCAAGCCGGAAGCTCGTATACGTACCGGTCGGTAGATATCTTGAAGCACGCGAAATCCCACACCGAGGAACACGCCCAGGTCCCGGGCGCCCGCGAGAAGCTGTTGAGCGCGGCGGTCGACCTGTTCACGGCCAGGGGTTACGCCGCGACCTCAGTCCGGGAGATCGTGGAGCACGCGGGCCTCACGAAACCGGCGCTCTATTACCACTTCGGCTCCAAGGAGGCGATCTACCTCGAGATCCTGCGGGACATCCACGTCCGGATGGACGAGGCCCTCTCGCGCCTCTCGTCGGAAGAGGGAACGAGCCGCGAGCGCCTGACCCGGTTCGCGGTCGGTCTCTTCGAGCTGTTCGAGGCGAACGTCTCCACCGTTCGGTTTATGAACGCAGTCTTCTGGGGCCCGCCCCAGGGCGGCCCGCCGTTCGACTTCCGGACGTTCCATCAGGACATCCGAACCGCGATTGGCAGGATGGTCGAGGACGGGATCGCCCGCGGCGAGCTCCGGCCGGCCGATCCTGCCGACGTCGCCCAGGTCTTCATGGCCGCCCTCTCGTTCTCGATGGACGTTCATCTCGTTTACCCCGACTGGAGCCCGGGAGAGGCAGGCCTCCGCCGGGTCCTCGACATTCTCTTCCGGGGCATCGCGCTGCCGGATGATCAGGAGACCATCCGATGAAACCGAACCTCCGCCTTCCCGCCTTCCTCCCCTTCCTCCTCCTGGCCGCCACGCTCCCGGGCTGTTCGGGCCCGGCGAAAGGCAAGGGCGCCGCCGAGGGCGGGAAAACCCAGGGGGAGGTCGTCCACGAACAG
>CALFNC010000397.1 GCA_937902605.1 uncultured Acidobacteriota bacterium
CCGCTCCCCCGCGGTGTGCTCGCCGCTCGTCTCCACGCGGGAGACGACGCCGAGGGCCTCCGCCTGGTCCCACACCTCGGGACGGGAGCGCCCCTTGCCCGACTGCTCGAAGGCCTCGAGGTCGCGTTCGATGTCGCGAGGCTGCACGTCCTCCAGTTCTTGAACGTCTGAAGGCTCCTCGTCGGCCGGGGGCGGGGGTGCAATCACGAGGAGCGGATGCGTGTCCTCGTCGGCAGCGTACGGACCGGCGAGGGGAGCCGCAGGGGCGGCAGCAGGCTCGGCCGTTGCGGCAAGCTCGAACGCTGCCGCTGGCGCTGGACTAGTGACCTCCTCGACCGGCAACACCGGCTCTTGCAGGGCGTCAGGCCCGAAGACGTCCTCGGGGATTGGCGGCGGCTCGACGGATATCGGCAGCCGGACGGTCTCGGAGAAGGGGTCCTGGACCGGAGAGGGCGGGGCTAGCGGCCGAAGGGGCGGCAGCGGCGGAACGGGCGGTGGCGCGACGGCGAGGGCCGCCCGGATCTCCGCACCTTTCGCGATCAGCTGCTGGACGAGGGACGAGAGAGCATGCGAGTCGAACGGCTTCGTGACGATCGAGTCGCATCCGACGCTTTCGGCGCGGGCTCGGTCGAACGGCTCGAACGTCCCGGTCAGGAGGATGACGGGAATCGCCGCGCCGTCCGGACGCTTCTTCACCGCCGCACAGACCTCATAGCCGGTGAGGCCCGGCATGACGACGTCCGCGAGGACGATGTCCGGGCGGAACTTCTCGAGCGCCTCGACAGCCCGGTCTCCGGAACCGACGGCCATCAGCTCGTAATCGGTGTCCGAGAAGGTCAGCTCGACCACTTTCTGGATGGTGAGGCTGTCGTCGGCCAGCAGGATTCGATGACCCATCGTGTCTCCTTCAACCGCCAAAAGTCCGTTCAACGCAAGCAAATGAGTCTAGATCGTGCCGGAAACCCGGTCAAACGGCCGGCGGCGGCACGCGGTCCGCGGCCGGCGGCAGCACCCTTCCAGCCGACACGAGCGCGTGCCAGACCCTCGACGCGGGCGGCCTCCCAAGCGACGGCTGCAGCAGGCGGGTGGCCGTGGCGACGCGCTCGAGGGCAACGCCGGTCTCGTATCCCATGCCATGGAGCAGGTAGACGAGGTCCTCCGTCGCGAGGTTCCCGGACGCGCCGGGGGCATACGGGCAGCCCCCGAAACCGCCAGCCGACGAGTCGAAAATGCGAACCCCTTCCCGCAACGCTTCGCAGACGTTGGCGAGGGCTGTCCCACGCGTGTCGTGGAAGTGGAGGGCTAAAGCCTCGAGGGGGACGCCCGCCTCGACCGTCCTCTCCACGACCTCCGGAACCTGCGACGGAACGGCCACGCCGATGGTGTCGCCCAGCGAGATTTCCCGGCACCCGAGGTCCCACAGCCTCGCGGCGACCTCCGCACCGGTCCGCGGCGAGATCGCCCCTTCGTAAGGGCAGCCGAAAGCGCACGAGACGTAGCCCCGGACGTGGACTCCTTCGGCGGACGCCATCTCCAGGACGGGGCGGAATCGTCCAAACGACTCCTCGATCGACGCGTCCGTATTGTGGCGGTTGAAGCTGTCGGAGGCCGCCGTGAAGACCGCGATCTCCCCCGCTCCCGCGTGCAGAGCCCGCTCGAGCCCCTTCATGTTGGGGACCAGAACCGGGTAGCGCACCCCCGGCCGCTTGACTACCCGCGCGAAGACGGCGTCGGCATCGGCCAGCTGAGGGATCTTTCTGGGCGAGACGAAGGCCGTCACCTCCACCGCCGGGAGCCCGCTCCCGGAGAGCGCATCGACGAACGCGATCTTCGCGTCGGTAGGGACGAAACGCTCCTCGTTCTGGAGGCCGTCGCGGGGCCCCACCTCGACCACCGTGACCTTTCGGGACACTGTCAAGGCAGTCGCGGCTCAGCCGATCTCGACGAGCGGGTCTCCCATGGCGACCATCTCGCCGGCCGCCCGGAAAACCCGGGTGACCGCCCCGTCGCGCGGCGCGCGAATCTCGTGCTCCATCTTCATCGCCTCGAGCAGGAGAAGCGCCGTCCCCTTCGTCACCTGGTCTCCTTCTGACACGAGAACCTTCACGACGCGCCCTGGCATCGGAGCGGTCAGGTCGTGCTCCTCCTCCGGCGCGCCGGCCGGCCTTTCCGCAACCCGCTCGACTCGCCACGTCTCCCCGCGGTAGTGGACCCAGACGCTCCGCCCGTCGCGAACTGCCAGCAAGCCGGGAGGGAGCTGCTGGGCCACGTCGACCTCTCGTGTGGCGGAGGCGCCACCGCCGTGTGCGCGGAGCCTCACGACGCCATCCTGAACCCGCCCGAGGCGAGCGGGTCGGGGAAATCGGCTCTGGGCGCGGCCGCCGAGGGGGATGCCGACGCCGAAGAAAAGACCCTCGCGGCCGCCTGGAAGACGGCGTCGTCCGGCTCGCCGGAAAGGGTCAACGGCGAGCGCTCCAGGAAGCCGGTGTCGGCCTCCCCGGCCCGGAACTCAGGCGTCTCGAGGACACGGCGGAGATACGAGATGTTGGTCTGGACGCCGAGGACGACCATCTCGGAGAGGGCGGCGACGAGGCGCCGTCGAGCTTCATCCCGGCTGGACCCGCGGGCGATCACCTTGGCCAGCATCGGATCGTAGTGAACCGAGACCTCCATCCCCTCGCAGATCCCGGAATCGACCCGGATGCCGGGGCCCGCCGGTTCGCGATAGACGAGGACCTTGCCCGTCTGCGGAAGAAATCCGGCGTCGGGGTCCTCGGCGTAGATTCGCGCTTCCATCGCATGGCCGCGCGGAACGGACGGAAGAGATCGGAAGAGCGTCGTGTAGGGAAAGAGTGTAGATCTCGGTGGTC
>CALFNC010000398.1 GCA_937902605.1 uncultured Acidobacteriota bacterium
GGACCACAAGCCGACCGAGCTGTCGGGCGGCCAGCTGCAGCGCGTCGCGATCGCGCGGGCCCTGGCGATGGACCCGGACATCGTCCTGGCCGACGAGCCGACCGGCAACCTGGATTCGACGTCGGGGAGCGACATCATGGGGATCTTTCTCGACCTGGCCAAGCAGGGACGGACGCTCGTCGTCATCACGCACGACCTGACGCTGGCTCGCCGAGCGGGACGCATCGTCGAGATCCGCGACGGGAAGATCGTCCGCGACGGCCCGGCGGCGGAGGCGGCGTAGACGAACCCGTTTGCCGCCGGGGAAGGGCGCATGATAGCATGATGGCAGGAAAGGGATCGCAATGCCGCAGATTCGAGGAGCGGACATCAAGGTCGTCGGGAAGAGCGGTCAGATATCGCTGGGGAAGAACTATGCCGGAAAGGCCCTACGGGTCGAGCACCGCCGAGACGGCGCGATCATCCTGACCGCCGTGGCCGTCATTCCGGAGAGCCAGCTGTGGACCTTGGAGGAACCTCACCGTTCGAGGATCAAACGCGGTCTCACCTGGGCCTCGGCCACGAAGCCGGCCGAGTCCGACGTCGACGCCCTCGTCGCCCAGAGCTCCAAGGCTGTGAGCCGCTCGCGTGGCCGCCAGAGCTAGTCGGGTCCGGCTCGACCTGAACAGCCCCGAGTTCCAGGACGTCTTCCTCCGCCTCGAGACCGTCGAGCTGAAGCAGGTCGTCGCGTCGCTGCGCCGGCTGAGCGAGCTGGTTTGGGCAGAGATATACCGGCACACGGGATACCAGTGGGAGGCGATCCAGCACCTCAAGGCCCCTAACGGTGCCAGCGTCTACTCGCTGCGCCTGAGCCAGAAAGTCCGGGCGCTCGCCTTTCGAGACGGCGACTTCCTTCGTTTCGTCTCAATGCATCCCGATCACGATTCAGCCTACCGGCGCTGACTTGCCGTGCTCGCGACGCTCTGAAGGCTTTTTGCCGAGTGGGGCATCTCCCTCGCCCTGCCCAAGCAGGGCCGGACGCTGGTCGTCATCACGAACGACATGACGCTCGTACGCCGCGCGGGACGCATCGTCGAGATCCGCGACGGGAAGATCGTCCGCGACGGCCCGGCGGCGGAAGCGGCGCAGGGATAGGGCGAGCAACGGACGGGAACGAATTCGGCCCGGACCGAACGGCTTGCATTTTGAGACTCAGTCTGATAATATCTCCCGCGTGAGACCCACCCAGCCTTTCCTCCTTCTTCTCCTTATCCTCGTCCTCGTCAGCCCGGTCGTTCTCGCCGGAGCAATGCCCGCTGTCGGCGACAAGGCGCCCGCCTTCACCCTCCCGAGCCAGGAAGGCCCCCCCGTCACGCTCGAGCAGAACAGGGGGAAGTGGGTCGTCCTCTACTTCTACCCGAAGGACATGACGCCCGGGTGCACGATCGAGGCCCACAACTTCCAGCGGGACCTCGAGAAGTACACGAAGGCGAATGCCGTCGTCCTCGGCGTCAGCCTCGACTCGGTCGACTCGCACAAGGAGTTCTGCACGAAGGAGTCGCTCTCGTTCAAGCTCCTCTCCGACGCCGACCGGAAGGTGACGGGAGCCTATGGCTCGCTCGCGTCCTACCTTGGCCGGGAGGTCGCGTCGCGAAACACCTTCCTGATCGACCCGGCCGGCGTGATCCGGAAGGTCTACGTGAAGGTGAGCCCGTCGGCGCATAGCGAAGCAGTCCTCGCCGACCTCGGGAAGCTCCATGCCTCCAAGTGAAGCCCGGCCCCGCGCTCTTGAGGCGAGGGGGCAGGGTGGAAGCCCGTGGCGAACCGTTCGGCGGGCGGTCTGCGTCGCCGGACGAAGTGTGATAGGCTCCCGCTGTTGATGTAGTACTCGTCCAAATTCCTGCACGCCTTCCTCGAGACGGACGGCGCGGAACAGCATGCTTGCTGGCCCCGTCTGGCCTCGGCTGATCTCACCACTCTCTACCAGCCCAGCTCGTCCCCCCGGACGATGCTTTTCAGAAGGACCTCGAGATGAAGCTCTACGTCGGAAACCTCTCCTATTCCACCACGGACTCCTCGCTCAACGAACTGTTCGCGCCGTTCGGCACCGTCGAATCGGCCCGCGTCATCTCTGACCGCGACACCGGCACCTCGAAGGGCTTCGGCTTCGTCGAGATGTCGAATGCCGACGCCCAGAAGGCGATGGGCGCTCTCAACGGCCGCGAGATCGACGGCCGCGCCATCAAGGTGAACGAAGCCAAGCCCCAGGAAAACCGGGGCGGCGGTGGCGGTTACGGTGGCGGCGGCGGCGGTCGCGGCCGCTACTAGTAGCTAGTAGCAGCGACGGCCGATAAGGCCTGTCCTGTTCAGCGCGCGGAGCCGAGCAACCGGCCCGCGCGCTTTTTCTTTGGGCGGTAGACTTTCCCCCTGACGAGAAGGCACCACATCCACCCCTCGGACGTCCGGGGTGCCACGCGCCTGGCTGCCGACGCGACGGCCGGCCTGATCGACCTCGTGGACGCCCTGCATCGCTCGATCGCGCGGGGACCGGGTCTTCCGGGCGGGCCGAACGAGGAGCGGAGCCGGGGCATCACGGGCCTCGTCTACAGGAGCGTCCGCTCCGCCAGCCGCCTGGTGGGCGGAAGCCTTGACGCGATCTTGGCGTCGCTCGTGCCGATGCTCGGGCCGCGGGAGTCGTCACGGGAGCGCGAGGCAGTCCTCGCGGCACTGAACGGCGTCCTGGGAGACCATCTCGCGAAGACAGGGAACCCGCTGGCCATTCCGGCCTGCCTCCGGCACTCGGGACGCCCTCTCGTCCTGGAACGATCGGCGCTGGAATTGTTGTTCCCCGGCGCCGGCGGCAGGCTGGCCGTGTTCGTGCACGGGCTCTGCATGAACGACCTGGGGTGGAACCGCGAGGGACACAATCACGCAGCCGCCCTGGCGAGGGATCTCGGCACCCAGCCGATCCATCTCCGCTACAACAGTGGCCTCCACGTATCCGTGAACGGCCGCGCGTTCGCCGGTCTGCTCGAGACGCTCGTCGAGTCCTGGCCCCGCCCAGTGGAGGAGCTAGTTCTCGTCGGTCACAGCATGGGGGGCCTCGTGTCCCGCAGCGCCTGTCACTACGGGAAGGCCGCGGGGAATCTCTGGCCGCAAGCCCTTCGGGCTCTCGTGACCCTCGGGACACCCCACCACGGAGCGCCGCTCGAACGAATCGGAAACTGGATCGGCCTCGCCATGCAGGCCACCCCTTATGCCTCGCACTTCGCCCGCCTGGGACGGATTCGGAGCGCGGGCATCACGGACCTGCGGTACGGGAACCTACTGGACGAGGACTGGAACGGGCGGGATCGCTTCGCCCGTGGAGACGACACTCGGCACGTCGTTCCCATGGTCGAAGGCGTGCCCCTCTTTGCGATCGCTGGCATGGTCGCGACGGCCGCGAAAGAAGAGGGCGGAGCGATCGATCGGTTACTCGGAGACGGACTGGTGCCGCTGGGAAGCGCTTTGGGCCACCACCGGAACCCGGACCGGGACCTGGGGCTTCCGCCCTCCAGTCAGTGGGTGGCGTACGGAACGTCCCACCTCGATCTGCTCCGCAGCCCCGAGGTCACCGAGCGCCTGCGCGGCTGGCTGGCGGCGGTTGGAGGATGAGAAAAAGCCCGGGGTGGGTCAGCTCTTCGGAGCCGCGGGGGCCTTCGGGGCCTCCGGCTTTGAGTCCTTGGCCGCGGCGCACTTCGCTCTCTCTTCGGCCGTGCACTTGTCGCTCTTCTTGCAGTCCGCGGGGTTGCACTTCTTCCCGTCGGCGGTCTGAGCGCACTTCTTGGCGCACGATGCCTTGTCTGCCTTGTCTTCGCCCGCCATCACGACCGGGGCGGCGAGGAGGGCGAGCATGACGGCGAGGGTGGAAATCTTTCTCATTGGTGTCTCCTTGATTCCTGTACCTTGATCTTCGCTCGGGGCGGCCTGGGCCGCCCGGAGCGGCTTCCGTGCATTCCAGCTGACGGGGGAGGACGATCCGCTCTCGCGGCCTGAAGGTGGCCCCGACGCCGCCTTCCGGGCGAACCCTATCAGAGCAGAAAAGCGCAGGCCAGAATGCGGGCCGGCGGAGAGGACGACAGGACGACGGACCTGAGGGCCTCGGAAGCGCCGGTCACCCGCGAAGCGTTCGCAAGCTCTTGGCCTCCCGTCTTCTGGTTCGCCCGTTCTACGGGAGCCTCGCGAGGCTCGAGTGACGATCCGCGAAGGAGCGCCTCAGACGAGCGGCACGCGGCGGGCGAAGACGGAGCTCCGGGGCACGACGATCGCCCTTCCCTCGGACATGACGGACATGTCGGCGCCGACCGCGGGCAACACCCGCCCTCTGGCGCTTCGCTCTCGGCGCATGCGGAACGCAGCGAAGCGGTCCCGACGGCCGACAGAAGCCCGATCGCCAGAGCGAACGTCAGGCCCGCACGTGCCAAAACCGCGCTGCGATGCCGCATATGCCACCTGTCATGGAAGAGCCGTGCCAGCGAGTCCATGAAGGCTGAGGCCGACGGCGACGATGACGCCGGAGCGGAGATTTTAGTCTCGACGGAGCATCTGGCTCCGTTCCCCGGGCTAGGGCGCGAGACTAGAATCAAAAGCCAGTGCACGTGGAATGTCGCTCCGCGAGGAGGGGCGGGAAAGAGAGGTCTGATGCGGTCCGATCTCGACTACGTCGTCCCGTCGACGGTCGAAGAGGCGGTGGCTCTCCAGGCCGGGTCCTCAGGGGCGGTATATCTCCTCGGCGGAACGGATCTCCTCCCCCAGATGCGCGCCGGGAGGAAAGATCCTGGACGCCTCATCGACCTGAAGCGGATTCCTCTCCTCCGCGAGGTCCGCGAGACCGAGGGCGGCGGCCTCTCGATCGGCGCCGCGGCGGTGATGGCGGACGTGGAAATTCACCCCGTCGTCCTCGCCCGCTACCCGCTCCTGGCCGAGTGCGTCAAGACGGTCGGCGCCTGGCCGCTGCGGCAGCGGGCGACGCTGGCAGGGAACGTCTGCAACGCCTCTCCTGCGGCGGACACCGCGGTCGCGCTCCTCGCTCTCGACGCCACACTCAACCTCGTGTCGGCCCAGGGACGCCGTTCGATTCCGGTCAGCGCCTTTTTTCGCGGACCGGGGCAGACGGCGCTCCGGCCGGGCGAGCTGATGACCGATGTCATCCTCCCGGCCGCGTCAGCCGGCTTCACCGGCTCGTACCTCCGGCTCTCGCGGCGGAAGGGGATGGACCTGGCGACGGTGGGCGTTTTGGTGGGGAAGCGCAACGGGAAGCTGACACTAGCGGCCCGCTGGCGAATCGCGCTGGCGGCCGTCGCCCCGACGCCGCTCCGCGTTCCAGATGCCGAACAGGTCCTCGAGGCGAAGGGTTCGATCGCCGTCTGGGAGGCCGCGGAGCTGGCGGTCGCGGCATGCCGCCCGATCACCGACCTGCGCGGAAGCGCCGAGTACCGGCGCGATATGGTCGGGGTCCTCGTTCGGCGGGGCGTTGTCGGGCTCGGATAGGAGAGGCAGGTGAAAAAGATTTCTCTCGAAGTCAACGGCGTCCAGGAGAACCAGGAGGTCGAGGTTGGGACGACGCTCCTCCGCTTCCTCCGCGACACCCTCGACCTGACCGGGACGAAGGAGGGGTGTAACGAGGGAGAGTGCGGCTCGTGCGTGGTCCTCCTCGACGGCCGCCCGGTGAACAGCTGCCTCGTGCTGGCCGTGGAGGCCGACGGAGCGAAGGTGACGACGATCGAGGGGCTCTCCCCGGACGGCGTCCTCCACCCGATTCAGAAGGCGTTCCTCGCGCACACCTCCATCCAGTGCGGCTTCTGCACGCCGGGGATGGTCGTGACGGCTGCTGCACTCCTGAAAGAGTGCCCCGACCCGTCGGAGGACGAGATCCGGAAGGCGCTGGCCGGGAACCTCTGCCGCTGCACCGGCTACCGCCAGATCGTCGACGCCATCCGCGACGCGGCGGCCGCGATGAGGACGAAGGAAGCCGTTCGCGAGAAAGTGAGCGCATGAGCGCCGCCCGCGTGGTCGGCCAGGACGTGCCGCGCGTCGACGGTCTCGAGAAGGTGACCGGCGCAGCGAAATACACCGCCGACCTGAAGTTCCCGCGTCTCCTCCACGTCGCCGTCGTCCGTTCACCTCACCCGCACGCGCGGGTCCGGGACGTCAGGACCGGCAAGGCGGCCCGTCTGCTGGGAGTGAGGGCCGTGGCGTCGGGCCGCGACTTCCCGCTGCACACCGGGATCTACCTGAAGGACCAGACGGTCTTCGCCACCGACCGGGTCCGCTTCGTCGGCGACCCGGTGGCCGCCGTGGCGGCCGAGACGCCCGAGGCAGCCGCCGAGGCTGCTCTCCAGGTCGAGGTCGACTACGAACCGCTGCCGCCGATCTTCGACGTCGAGGAGGGGATGGCCGAAGGGGCGCCGCTCGTCCACCCCGACCTCGGCCGGTACGAGGTCGTCTCCTGGATCCAGCCGAAGGCCGGGACGAATGTCTGCAACCACCTGAAGATCAGGAAGGGGGACTACGAGAAGGCGTTGAAGGGATCGTGGCGCGTCTTCGAGAACGTCTTCAAAGTTCCGCAGGTGCAGCACGTCCCGCTCGAGCCGCACGTCTCGGTGGCCCGCGTCGACCTCGCCGGGAAGGTGGAGGTCCACACCTCGGCGCAAAGCCCGTTCACCGTCCGCCATCTTCTCTCCGTCTGCTTCGGCCTCCCGCACGGCGACGTCCGCGTCCACGTCCCATACGTCGGCGGTGGCTTCGGCGGGAAGGCGGGGATCAACCTGGAGCCGATCGCGGTGGCCCTCGCGATGCGCTGTCGCGGCCGCTGGGTCCGGCTGATGGTCGACCGGCATGAGGAGTTCTACGCCACGGTCGTTCGCCAGGGGCTGACCGCGACGCTCGTGACGGGGGTCGACCGGAGCGGCAAGGTCCAGGCCCAGAAGATGCACTACCTCTGGAACTGCGGGGCGTACGGGGGCTACGGCGTCAACATCGTCCGGGCAGCCGGCTACACCTGCGGCGGCGCCTACGAGTTCCCGAATGTCTGGGGCGACAGCATCGGCGTCTACACCAACAGACCGGTTGGCAGCGCCTACCGCGGCTTTGGGATGCAGGAGATCCACTGGGCGCTCGAGCAGCAGATGGACGAGGTCGCGCTCGAGCTCGGGATGGACCCGGTCGAGTTCCGCCTCCTGAACTGCCTTGGCGCCGGGAAGGCGACCGTCACCGGACAGGTCCTCGACGAGCAGTCGGGACGGGTCGACCTCTGCATCCGGAAGGTGGCCGGCGAGATCGGTCTCGAGGCTGCCCGCGAGAAACGGCCTTACCACGGGAAGGGGATCGCGTGCGCCGTCAAGGCGCCGGCGATGCCGAACGACGCCGCGTCGTCGGTCGTCCTGAAATTCGCCGAGGACGCCACGCTGGAGATCCTGATCTCCGGCATCGACTACGGCCAGGGGCTGATGACAGTCGCGGCTCAGTTTGCTGCGGAAGCCCTCGACATCCCGGTCGAGACGATCCGCGTGAAGGGATGTCCTGACACCGACCTCTCGCCCTACGACTGGCAGACCGTCGCCTCCCGGCAGACGTGGGCGACCGGCAATGCCGTCCTGAGGGCCGCATCGGAGATCCGGCGGAAGCTGACCGAGACGTCGGCCGAGGTCCTCGGGGTCCCGGTGGCGGAGCTGACGCTTCGCTCGGGCCACGTCGTCCACGAGGCGACCGGCCGCTCGATCCCGCTGACGCGTCTCGTCATGGGCTACCAGTTCCCCGACGGCCACGCCATAGGCGGGCCGGTCGTCGCGGCCTCGTCATACCTCCCCGAGGGGCTCCTCTTCCTCGACCCGGAGACGAGCCAGAGCGCCAAGCCGGTCGCGAAGTGGACCTTCGGCGCGCAGGCGGTCGAGATCTCCGTCGACCCGGAGACAGGACAGGTGACGGTCGAGAAGGTCGCGGCCTGCTACGACGTCGGGCGCGTCGTGAACCCCGGCCTCATCCGGGGCCAGACTTACGGCGGCATCGTCCAGGGGATCGGGACGGGAACGATGGAAGAGCTGGTCGTCGACACGAAGACCGGGCGCGCCCTGAACGCGTCGCTGATGGACTACAAGATCCCGTCGACGGAGGACGTCCCGGCCGTCATGACGGTCGACTTCATCGAGACGCCCCAGAAGGACGGGCCGATGGGGGCCCGCGGCATCGGGGAGCACACGATGATCCCGACGCCCGCGGCCATCGCGAACGCGCTCTACGACGCATGCGGGATTCGGATCCACGAGCTGCCCATCACCGCTGAGAAGGTCTGGAGGGCGCTGCGAGAACGAGAGAAGGCCAGGGAGGAGGCCGCGCGGGAAGCCGGCGCAGCCATAGCAGGAGCCGGAGTGGGAGTCTAAGCGCATGGAGGCCGCGCTCGAAACGCAGGTTTCCCCGCGGCTCGCCGCGCGCGAGCCGCTCCCGTGCCGGGGTCTCCTTCTCGGACGCCTCTGGCCGGACCGCTTCCGAGACGACCTCGCCAGCCTCCACCTTCCCGCGCGGACGCTCGCCCTCCTCAGCGGCGAGGCGGAGGGGTGGAGTCCCATCGAGGCCGCGGCGGTGAAGATCGCTCACTCTCTGGCCACGGTTCTCGCCGGCCGGCTGCGGGCCGGGGAGGCGTTCGTCGAGGCGTACCGCCCGGACGTCGCGGGGCTGACGGGGCTCGGCCCCGGTCTGACGCCGACCGGCGACGACCTCCTCGTCGGCCTCGCCGCGATGGCGTGCCGGCTGGCGGCGGCTGGTCTGGTGGAGAGGCGCGCGGCGGCCGCCTACCACGCGGTGCTCGCGGACGTCCCACTGGTTCACACCACTCCGGCGGCCCTCGCGCTCCGAGCGAACGCGTCGAAGGGGCTCTACCCGTCCGTCCTCGCGGCGTTCGCCGAGGCGCTTGGGAGCGCGGAGCCTCCGCTCCCCTCCCTCGCGGAGAGAGTCCGCCTCCTCGCGGCCACGGGAGCGCACTCGGGGGCTGATCTCCTCGCCGGGGCGCTCGCGCTCGCCCTCGGGATCGCCTTCCCGCTGGAGGCCGGATGAAGGTGCTCGTCCTCGTCCGTGAAGGGTGCTACCAGGACTCCGCGCGGCTCATGCAGGTGAGCCGCGAGCTCTCGATGCTCCCGGGCGTCGCCGAGGCGGTGGCGATGATGGGAACCGACACGAACCGCCGGCTCCTCGTCGGCGCGGGGTTCGCCGATCCGGCGCTCGACCGCGCGACGCCGCTCGACATAGTGGTGGCCCTCCGGGCTGCGAATACCGGCGCGCTCGACGCGGCGCGGGAGGCTCTCGACCGGCTTCTTGCGGGGAGGCGGCCGGCCTCCGGAGAGACCGGCGTAGCGCGCCGGCCCGGGACCGTCGCCGAGGCGGTCGAAGCCCACCCGGAGGCAAACCTGGTCGCCGTCGCCGTGCCAGGGTCCTACGCGGCATTTGTCGCTCACCGGGCACTCGACGTGGGGCGGAGCGTTTTCCTCTTCTCCGACAACGTCCCTATCGAGGACGAGGTGGCGCTCAAGAGGCGCGCGGTCCGCCTTGGCCTCCTCGTCATGGGCCCCGACTGCGGGACGTCGATCATTGCCGGGACCGGCCTCGGCTTTGCGAACCGGGTGGAGCGCGGCCCAGTCGGGATCGTCGGGGCGTCAGGCACGGGTATCCAGGAGCTCTCGTGCGCTCTCGACCGGGCCGGCGTCGGCGTCTCACACGCCATCGGGACCGGCAGCCGCGACCTTTCCGAAGCGGTCGGCGGAGCGATGACCGAGATGGGCCTCGCCCTCCCGGCCGATGACACGGCCACCCGCTGCGTGGCCCTCGTCGCCAAGCACCCGGCGGAAAGCGTTGCGAGGCGTCTCCATGGCGTGCTTGCGAAGCTCGGGAAGCCTGTGGTGGTTCGATACCTCGGCGAGATCCCGCACCCGTCGGCCGACGACGTCTTTTACGCCAGGTCCCTTGACGAGGCCGCGGCGGCCGCCGCCGTCTGGGCGCGCGGAGAAGGCAGGGTCAGGGACGAAAGGAGCCTGAGCGGAACGGCATTCCGTCCGCTGACCCCGCAGGGCGCACCGGGCGACGGGCGCCTCGTCGGCCTCTTTGGCGGCGGGTCTCTTGCGGCCGAAGCCGCTTTCGTTCTGGCGGCGCACGGCATTCCCACGACCGTACCCGAGGAGAAGCTCTCGGCGGGCGCGCCGTTCCCGCCCGGAAACCTCGTCGTCGACACCGGCGACGACGCATACACGATCGGCCGTCCGCACCCGATGGTCGACCAGACGGTCCGGTGCGAGTTGATCCGGGCGGCTGGCGTCGACCCCTCGGTTCGGGTCCTCCTCCTCGACCTCGTCCTGGGCGACGGCGCCCACCCCGACCCCGCCCCGGAGATCGCACGAGCGGTG
>CALFNC010000399.1 GCA_937902605.1 uncultured Acidobacteriota bacterium
GTTGTCGGACGACCCTCTCGCGCCACGACCTCCGGTTCGTTCTTATCGCCGCCCGCGGGTCGTCCGACAACGCGGCCCGGTACGCCCAGTACGCGTTCGGGATCGCCTGCCGGCTGCCGGTTGCCCTGGCGGCCCCGTCCCTGACGACGCTCTACGCCCGCCCCCCGCGCGTGAAGGACGCCCTGGTGATCGGGATCTCCCAGTCCGGCCGCTCCCCAGACGTCGTGGAAGTGGTGGCCGAGGCACGAAAGGCCGGCGCACAGACCCTGGCGCTCGTCAACGACCCAGAGAGTCCTCTCGCGAGGGCGGCCGCGGAGGTGATCCCCCTCCATGCTGGCGTGGAGCGGAGCGTCGCCGCCACGAAGACCTACACGACCGAGCTCGCGGCGGCGGCCCTCGTCGCCCTCGCGCTCGGAAAGCGGAGCGAGGAGCTGGCCGCCCTGCGGCGCGTCCCGGCCGCGATCTTCTGCGTTCTCGCGCTGGAAGGAGCGGCGGAAGAATCGGCCCGCCTCTTCCACGCAGCGACACGCGCCGCCGTCCTCGCCCGCGGCGTCAATTTCCCCACGGCGCACGAGGTCGCTCTGAAACTGAAGGAGACGTGCCTCCTCCCCGCGGAGCCCTTCTCCTCCGCCGATTTCCTCCACGGGCCGATCGCGGTGGCGGGTTCCGGCCTCCCTGCCATCGTCGTCTCTCCGCCCGGCGGCGCCGCCGCGCGCGAGCTCGCGGCGCTCGTACGGAAGCTCGCTGCCAGGGGGAGCCCGGTCCTCTCGATCGGCCCGAAGGGCTCGCCGCTGCCCCTCCCGCGGCTTCCCGAGATCCTCTCCCCTCTCGTCGCCGTGGTCCCCGGGCAGCTCCTCGCCCTAGCCCTCGCCCTCTCCCGCGGCCTGGACCCCGACCGGCCGAGGGGTCTCCGAAAGGTGACCGAGACCCGCTGAAGCGCTAGCGGCCTCGCGTTATTCGTAGAGGAGGAACGCGGCCCGTCGCCTCTCGAACTCCATCTGGGCGGCAGCCCACCCGGAGGCGATCGTCGCGGCACTCTCCCCACGGTCGAAGCGGGCGAGCGAGGCGCCGTGGGCGAGGAGTTCGCCGAACCGAGAGCGGTCCCATTCCTTCGGGAAAAGGTCCCGCAGCGCCGTCGCGATCTCGAGCCCCAGTGTGACCGGGGCCAGCGCGTCCCGGTCCACCACCGTGATCCGGATGCCACCGCACTCCGTCCCCGCGTGCTTCGACGACGACGGCGTGAACCGGACCGGCGTGAAGCGCGCGCCCCGGATCCCCCGCCCCGACAGGACCGACGCCAGCTTCGCGCCGTCGACCCACGGAGCCCCCACGATCTCGAACGGCGCGTCGGTCCCGCGCCCCACCGAGACGTTCGTCATCTCGAGAAGCGCCACGCCCGGGTAGAGTGCGGCCTGAGTGACGCTCCGGAGATTCGGGGACGGGTTGACCCACGCCAGCCCGGTCTCGTCCAACCAGAGCGAGCGGCTGTATCCCTTCATCTTCACGACGGTCAGCGCCGCTCCGATCGACCGCTCGGCGTTGAACATCCCGGCCAGCTCGCCGATCGTCATCCCGGTCCGGACCGGGATTGTGTGGTACGCGGTGAACGACAACCGGTCAACATCGGCGGGCGGCCCCTCCGCCACACTGGCGCGGATCGGATTCGGCCGGTCGAGGACGACGACCTTCACGTTCGCCTTCGCCGCCTCCTCCATCACGTACCCGAGCGTCGTCAGGTAGGTGTAGAAGCGGACTCCCGCGTCCTGCAGATCGACGACGACCGCATCGAGGCCTGCGAGGTCCGCGAGCGACGGGCGGCGGCTCTCGCCGTAGAGCGACTTCACCGGCAGCCTGGTCGCCGGATCGGTCTGGTCCTGGACTTTCTCGTCTCGCGTCCCGTCGGGCCCGTGCTCCGGCGAAAAGAGGCGGACGAGCGAGACGCCAGCCTTTCTGGCCTGCTCGGAGAGGAGAACTGCCGCCGTGGAGCGGCCGTCTGCTGAGCGCCCCGTCGGGTTCGTCAGGAGTGCGACCTTCATCCCAGCGATGGCCTTGAAGCCCTCGGCTTCCAGGACGTCGATCCCCACCCGGACCGGCGTGCCGGCGGCGGGAAGCGGCACGGCCGCTTGCTGGACCGGCGAAACAGCCCGACGGGCGGCCCGCGCCCCGATCGCCGAGAGGAGCGCCATGGTCTCGGAGGCGTCCCTCAGCGTCGCCGGGGAGGCGTCCAGGACCGCCGACGCTACGATCGTAGCCACCACGCCCCGCAGCGGGATGACGTTCCCCGAACCGTCGGGGTGAACGCGGCTCGAGAGGAAGACGACGAACGTGTCGGTCGAGGGGTCGAGCCAGAGCGAGGTCCCGGTCCAGCCAGTGTGGCCGAACGAGCCTCGCGGGAAGAGATCGCCCCGGTTCGAGGAGTACGACGTTTCCACGTCCCACCCAAGCGCACGGAGGTCGCCGTCGCCATGAAAGCGGGGGCGGGTCATCTCGGCGACGCCTGCCGGTGAGAGGACCGGCTCCCCCCCGGCAAGGATCGCGCGGCAGTAGCGGGCGAGGTCGTCCGCGGTCGAGAAGAGCCCCGCGTGGCCCGCGACCCCGCCGAGCGCCCGCGCGCGCGGGTCGTGGACCTCGCCGCGGAGAATCCGGCCGTCCACCTTCTCGGTCGGGGCGACCCGCGAGACCGGGACCCGAGGCTCGCTCCCGAGAGGCCGGAAGCCGGTCTCCGTCATTCCGAGCGGTGCAAAGACCTCCTCGGCAGCGTACCGGTCGAGGCTCCGCTTCGAGACCGCCCGCACCAGCTCGCCCAGGACCTCGTACCCCGCGTCGGAGTAAACGAACCGCGATCCGGGCGGCTGCGCCAAGGAGGTCGCGTATTTCCGCCGGAAGATCTCGGCCGGCGTCCCGGTGTAGAGCGCCATCGGGTCGTCCGGCACGAGACCGGCGCGGTGGGTCAGGAGCTGGTCGAGGGTCACCTTCTGGAACCCGGGGTTGAT
>CALFNC010000400.1 GCA_937902605.1 uncultured Acidobacteriota bacterium
CGTAGAAGAGGTTCGTCGGGAGTCCGATGACCGCCTCGATGAGGTCCTCCTTGAGGAACCCCTTCCGGATCTCGCCCTCGCTGCTTCCCCGGAACAGGACGCCGTGCGGCATGACGACGCCGAGCTGCCCGGTCCTGTTCAACGTCGCCACCATGTGCTGGACGAACGCGAGGTCCCCCTTAGTCTTCGGCGGAATCCCGAACCGGAACCTCCCGTAGGGGTCGTTCTCGGCCACCTCGCGGCCCCACTCGTCGAGAGAGAACGGCGGATTGGCGATGACCCGGTCGAAGAGCATCAAGGCCCCGTCCTGCACGAGCTTCGGGTCCCGGATCGTGTCCCCTTTTTCGATCCGGCTGTCCAGAAGGCCGTGGAGCAGCATGTTCATCTTGCAGATGGCCCACGTCCCCAGGTTCTTCTCCTGTCCGTACAAGGAGAGGTTCCTCGGGTCCCCTCCGTGGCGCTTCACATAACGCGCCGAGGCGATGAGCATCCCTCCGGACCCTGCCGTGGGATCGGAGATGCGCATCCCCTCCTTCGGGGCGAGGATCTCGACGATCAGCTCGTCCACCTTCGTAGGCGTGTAGAACTCGCCGCCCTTCTTCCCGGCGTCGTCCGCGAACGTCTCGATCAGGTACTCGTAGGCCCGGCCCAGCATGTCCGGATCGGCGAGGTTCGAGTTCCTGAGGTTCACCCGGGAAAAGTGCTGGACGAGCCGGGCGAGGACGGCGTCCCGATTGCGGGCGTCCCCGAGCTTCCGTTCGTCGTTGTAGTCGATCCCGCCGAGGACTCCTTCGAGCGTCCGCTCGTTCGAATTCTCCAGGGCCGCACACGCCTTGTTCAGGGTTTCCCCGATCTCGGTTGAGGCCCTCTGGATCGCCCCCCACCTCGCGGCTTTCGGAACGAAGAACTGGTGCTCGTCGGGGTCCTCGGGGTCCCCGTCGTCGGCCCTGACGGTCTCGCACTCCTCTTCGAAACGGTCCGAGAGCCGCTTGAGGAAGAGCATCCCGAAGATGAATCCCTTGTAGTCCGACGAGTCGATGGAGCCCCGGAGGATGTCGGCGGCGGACCAGAGGTATCCCTCAAGCTGGTCTACCGTGAGGACTCCCTCGGCGGGCGGTTCGAGCTGGCCGCCGTTGCCTTTCCCACGGCTGCCGTTGGCTTTCTGGTGCGTCTTGCCGAGGGGCGCGGGGACAGCGGTGGCTTCGTCCCCCGAGGCCCGCGGGCCGGCCAACCGTTCGATCAGAAGGGCCTTCTCACGGCCGGAGTCGTCGAGGTCGAGAAAGCGGCAGATCTCTTTCAGACGGTCACGGGAGAGGCTTTCGAGGGCCTCGGGAAGGGCTGCCCGTCGGGACGCCGCGAGTGCGTCCACGAGCTGGTCTTTGACGCGCCGATCGGCAACCTGAAGGTCGTACCGATCGACTGCTTCCTGAAGTTCCTGCCGGGTCAGGGATTCGAGGACACGTCTTTTCGGGGGCATCTCCGGGGAAGTTTAGGGCATCGGGCCGCTTCTGCTCGGACGATTCAATGGGACGATCTTGACGATGGGGCTCCCCAAACAACTCCACCTGCGCCCTCATCGGTGATCACGGTCCGCTAGTGGCCCTAAAGTCAAAGTGACGGGGTCTATCATTCAGGAACAGAGCCGTTCCCTGCGGATCTGAAGGGGGTCTCGTGTCAGCTTCATCCTCATGTCGCCGGTTCGTTCGTAGTCCGGCGTTCCTT
>CALFNC010000401.1 GCA_937902605.1 uncultured Acidobacteriota bacterium
TCTTCCGATCTAGCGTGCCGTCGGCGTCGAACAGGCCGGCGGCGTGGAGTCCGCCGGTCGCCGCGAATCCGCTCTGGCGGACGCGCAGCCGCTCAGGGAGCGCGGTCAGGACCGACGGGCTGATCCGGACGTCCATTTCCGCCCTCGCGGCGGACATCGCTCCCTTACGGCACCGGGCGGCGAGGCCAACCACTTCCTCGATGGTCGTTCGGCCGCAGACGCCGCAGGCCGACCCCATCACCGTGGCGCGACGCGGCGTGCGCGCCGCTCGCGCTGGGTCTTTCGTCAGCGTCACGACGGCGACGTTCCGGGCCAGCTCCGGGTCGATCCGCGGATCGGACGGTCGTTCGACCGAGATGACCTCGTCGATCGACCGGATGACTCCCTCTCCGAAGAGGAGGCCGATCGCGAGATCCTCGTCATCGCCCGGCGTCCGCATCGTCACGACGAATCGCTCGGCGGCGCTCTCTTTTTCCCGGAGCCGGATCTCGAGCGGTTCCTCGGCGGCGAGGAGATCGCGGACCTGCTCCGGAGACGAGCCGCGCTGGCGGACGATCGAGGCGGGGACGGACGCGTCCGAGGGGACTCTTTTCATTCTCGGGTGCCGTCCATTGTCGCCCGTCACCGGACCGGGATATGCCGGAGGCCGATAATCCCCAGGCCGGGCGGCTCGATCCGCTCGCCAATGGGGGATCCATGAAGAAGTTCTTCGTCACCGTCCTCGCGATCATCGGAGCGCTGGCCGTCCTCTTGGTCCTCGCGGGAGGGGCCATCGGGGTCATCTCGATGGCCGGCAAGGGGACCGTCTCCGACCGGACGATCCTGGAGATCGACTTCGAGAAGGGGATCATCGAGTACGTGCCGGACGACCCGATCGGCTTTTTCCTCAAGGACAAGACCCCGACCGTCCGGGACGTCGTCGAGGCGCTCGAGAAGGGGTCGACCGACTCCCGTGTCGCCGGGCTGCTCGCCCGCGTCGGTGAGGCGCCGATGGGCCTGGCCGACGTCCAGGAGATCCGCGATGCCGTCCTGGCGTTCCGAAAGGCAGGGAAGCCGGCCGTGGCTTGGGGGGAGACGTTCGGCGAGTTCGGTCCCGGGAACCGGTCGTACTACCTGGCGACCGCGTTCGAGGAGATCTGGCTCCAGCCGTCGGGCGACGTCGGCCTGACCGGGCTGATGGCCGAGAGCCCGTTCCTGCGCGGCACGTTCGACAAGGTGGGCCTGGTCCCTCGGATGGACCACCGGTACGAGTACAAGAACGCGATGAACATGTACACGGAGACGAAGTTCACCCCGGCCCACCGGGAGGCCACCGGGAAGGTGATCGACTCGATCTTCCAGCAGATGGTCAAGGGGATCGCCGACGCCCGGAAGCTGACGCCGGACGTGGTGAAGGCCCGGTTCGACGCGGGACCATACCTCGGGAAGGAGGCGCTCGACGCGAAGCTCGTCGACGGGATGGCTTACCGCGACGAGGTCTACGAGAAGGCGAAGGCCAAGCTGAAGGCCGGGCCGAAGGCCAAGTTCCTCTCCCTCCCCGCCTACCTCGACCGGGCCGGCCGGCCCAACGAGAAAGGGACGCGGATCGCTCTCATCTACGGGGTCGGGGGCGTCCATCGCGGGAAGAGCAAGTACGACCCGGTCCAGGACAGCCAGTCGATGGGGTCGGACACGGTGGCAGGCGCGTTCCGATCCGCCATCGACGACAAGGACGTGAAAGCGATCCTCTTCCGCGTCGACAGCCCAGGCGGCTCGTACGTCGCGTCGGACACGATCTGGCGCGAGACGGTCCGTGCGAAGGCGGCGGGGAAGCCGGTCGTCGTCTCGATGGGGAACGTGGCCGGGTCGGGCGGCTACTTCGTGGCGATGGCGGCGGACAAGATCGTCGCGCAGCCCGGCACGATCACGGGCTCGATCGGAGTCCTGGGCGGGAAGATCCTGACCAGCGGGCTCTGGGAAAAGCTGGGGCTCTCCTGGGACGAGATCCACACCAGCCGGAACGCCACGATGTTCTCCGGCACGCACGACTACACGCCGGAGGAATGGGCCCGCTTCCAGGCGTGGCTCGACCGCGTGTACGACGACTTCACGTCCAAGGTCGCAAGCGGGCGGAGGCTGCCGAAGGAGACAGTTCTCCAGATCGCCAGGGGCCGGATCTGGAGCGGGGAGGACGCGAAAGCGATCGGTCTCGTGGACGAGCTGGGAGGGTTCCCGGCGGCCCTGAAGCTCATCCGGGCCGCAGCGAAGCTGCCGGCCGATGCCCGCGTCGAGCTAAAGGTCTTCCCGGCGAGGAAGACGCCGTTCGAGGCCATTTTCAATCGCGACTCCGGCGAGCGGGAGGCGGCGGTGGAGCTGGCGACGAGGACCCTCGATGTGGTCCGGCCAGCCGCCCGCGCCGCTCGGCTCCTCGGGGTGGGAGCCGAGGGAGTGCTGCGGATGCCGGGCGAGGAGATCGCGCCGTGACGCGCGCCGTCCTCTCCACACTCCAGGACGCTAGGCACGGGATTCGCTTTACTGAAGGGAGAGGGAGCTGAACCATGAGATTGATCACGAAATCCCAGAGATCACAGAGATCACAGAGCTACCTCGTCACGACCCTTCTTGTCCTCGTCGTTCTCTTCCCCCAGCCGTCCTTCGCTCAGGACGACGACGACGTCCGGCAGTCGGTCGCCCGGATCGCCTTCCTCTCCGGCACCGCTTCGTTCAACCGGGGAGACGACCCGGACAACTGGGAGGAGGCCGTCGTCAACTACCCGATGACCCTCGGGGACCGCCTCTACACGGCACGGGACGGGCGAGCCGAGCTCCAGGCTCAAGGGGCCCGGATCTTCCTCGGGCCGGAGTCGGAGCTGGCCGCGCTCGACTTCCGTGACGACATCCGGCAGCTCTCGTTGACCATCGGGACGGCGTCGTTCCGGATCAACCAGCTATCTGAGGGCGAGGTCTTCGAGGTCGACACCCCGAATGTCTCGCTGACGTTCCGGAGTCCGGGCACCTACCGCATTGACGTGGACAGCGACGGCAACACCTCTGCGTCGGTCTTCAAGGGGTCGGCCGTGGCGGTGGCCGCCGGCGGCGAGGTGGACCTCGAGACGGGCGACGCGATCAGGGTCGATGGCCTGGACGAGCCGAGATACGACGTCGTGGCGCTCCCACGGACCGACCTGTGGGACCGGTGGGTCGAGGAGCGCTCGCGCCTTTCCCGGGGCGGCATCGCGGTCCGGTACGCCAGCTCCGACATCGTGGGCCTCGACGACCTCGACCGCGAGGGCGAGTGGAAGCAGATCCCCGACTACGGCTGGGTCTGGGGTCCGCCCGTAACCGTCAGCAACTGGGCTCCGTATCAGCTCGGCCGGTGGGGTTGGCAGGACCCGTGGGGATGGACCTGGATCTCCCAGGAGCGCTGGGGTTGGGCTCCGTATCACTACGGGAGCTGGATCACGTGGAACGACCGGTGGTTCTGGGTTCCGGTGCCCGCCTCTGTCCGCGATGTCCGCTACGCTCCCGCGCGTGTCGTCTTCAGCGGCGGCGGTCCGGGATGGGCGACCGATGGATCGGTCGGCGCCGGAGGGTTCGTCGGCTGGTTCCCGATCGGCCCGCGGGACCGGTTCGTCCCGTGGTGGGGGCGGCGGGCGAGCGTGGGCGTGACAGTTCCGGACGTCTCCTACGTAAACCGCGGGCACGTCACCGTGATGAACCGGGACGCCTTCGCCGGCGGGCGGTTCGTCGAGCGGGAGATGATCCGCGACCCACGCGTCATCCGGCAGGTGTCGGCGTCCAAGCTCCTCACTGGACCGATCCCCGTCATCCCCACGGCCGCGTCACTGAGGATCTCGGCGCGCGCCCAGGTGGGCGCGGTCGTCCGGCCGCCGAGGATAGTCGGGTCCCGCGCCGTCGTCACTCGCCTCGTTCCGCCTCCGGCCCCGCTGACGTTCCAGAGGAAGATGGGCCTGATTACGCAGAGCCGTGGGATGCCGGTCAGCCGGGTCAGCGCCGAGAAGGTCGCGAGCGAGGTCCACGGGCAGCCGCGGACCGTCATCAACGTCCGTCCCGCCGTTCCCGTGGGTGGCAAGGTGCTCCTCGTCCCGAAGCGGGAGCTGGTCGAGACGAGTGCGGTCCGTCCGGCGACCGTGCCCGGGGGCAGGGCGCTCCCGACGGTGGGGCGCCCGTCCGTGGGTGCCCCGCTCCAGCCTCCTCCGGGGCGGAGCGTGCAGCCTCGTCCGGACACGAGGCCCGTGGTCAAGCCCGAGCTCAAACCCGAGATCAAACCTGACGTCAGACCCA
>CALFNC010000402.1 GCA_937902605.1 uncultured Acidobacteriota bacterium
CTCCTCGTCTTAGGCGTCAGCGCCGTCTCGCTCCTCGCGCTCAACTTCGTCCTCAAGAAGACCTACGTCGGCCGGGCGATCCGGGCCGTGACCCAGAACCGCGACGCCGCGCTCCTGTCGGGGATCGACGCGGACCGCCTCTCGGCGATCGCCTTCGGCGCCGGGACCGCCTTCGCGGGGATCGCCGGGACGAGCCTGTCGACGCTGTACGCGTTCACGCCCGACTTCGGGCGCAGCTTCCTCCTCAAGGCGTTTTGCATCATCGTCCTCGGGGGGATGGACAGCTTCACCGGCGTGGCCGCGGGGGCCCTCGTCCTCGCCTTCCTCGAGAACGCCCTCGGGGCCTGGACGCCCATCCCCACCTCCTTCCAGGACGCGATCAGCTTCACCCTGCTCGTCCTCGTCCTCGTGGCGGTCCCCCAGGGCCTCCCCGGAATCGCCCGAAAGATCGCTCGGTGGAGGACGTCGTCCTGAGGCCCGCGCCCATCCCCCGCCGCGCCGTTCCCGCCTCCCTCTTCGCCGCGGTCGGCCTCTTGCTCCTCCTCGCTCCCCGGTTTCTCGACCGCGGAAGCCTCAACGACATCTGGAACGTCGCCTTCGGCGTGATCCTCGCGTGCTCCTGGAACATCCTCGGCGGCTTCGCGGGACAGGTCTCGATCGGCTACTCGGCCTTCATCGGGATCGGGGCCTACACCACCGTCCTCCTCGCCCTGAAAGGGGTCGACCCATACCTGACGCTCCCGCTCGCCGCCGTCCTCGGGGCGCTCTTCTCTTTCCTGATCGGCCTCCCCGCCTTCCGTCTCCGCGGCCCTTACTTCACCATTGTCACGATCGGCGTGTCGGAGGCCGTCCGCGTCTTCGCCTCGGGCGTCTCGTTCACGGGCGGCTCCAGCGGCCTCCGGATGCCGGCCGGATCGTTCGACTTCGGGGTGAACTACGCTTCGATGGTCGTCCTGGCGCTGGCGGTCGTCGCCCTCTCGGCGGTGCTGTCGCGCGGGGCGTTCGGCACTGCGCTCTCCGCCATCCGGCAGGATATCGACGCCGCCGAGGCGCTCGGGATCGACTCTTCGCGGTTCAAGCTGGCCGCCCACGCGATCTCCGCTGCGCTCGTGGCCCTCGCCGGGAGCCTCTACGCGATCAACTTCCAGTACGTCGCCCCCGGCTCGGTCTTCGACTTCCGCCTCTCCCTTTCGATCGTGCTGATGCCGATTATTGGAGGGGTCGGCACGCTCGCCGGTCCGGTCCTGGGGGCGGTCATCTTCAGCTACCTCCAGATCAAGCTCCTGACCATTCCGGCCCTCCGCGACTCCTATCTCTTCCTCTACGGAGGTCTTCTGATCCTCGTCATGCTCTTCGAGCCGAAGGGGCTCGTGGGCCTTTGGAACAGGTTGATTGCCGCCGTCCGGCGACGGAGCGGAGGGACTGATGGTCCCTGAGGCGATGGCCCCTTCCCCGATCCTCTCCGTCAGGAACCTCTCGAAGCGATTCGAGGGGCTGCTGGCGCTGGGAGGCGTCAGCTTCGACGTGGAGGAGGGCCAGATATTCGGCGTGATCGGTCCCAACGGCGCCGGGAAGACGACGCTCTTCTCCTGCATCGTCGGCTCGCTCGTCCCCACTTCCGGGGAGATCCTCTTCCGCCGGCGCCGCATCGACGGGCTCCCGAACCACGCCGTCGTCCGGAAGGGGATCGTGAGGACCCACCAGATCGTCCGTCCGTTCCGCGACATGACCGTCGAGCAGAACGTCTCGGTCGGTGCCCTCTTCGGCCGCGGCAAACGGCGGGGCAACGAGGCAGTCCGCCGAACCATCGGGATTCTCGAGACGACGGGCCTCTCCCACCGGGCACAGGCGATCGCCGGTACGCTGACGATCGGGGAGCTCAAGCGGCTGGAGATCGCCCGCGCGCTCGCGACCGAGCCCGAGGTGATCTGTCTCGACGAGGTGATGGGGGGCCTCAACCCGTCGGAGATCCTGGCCGCCATGTCGCTCATCCGGACGATCCGGGACGCCGGGGTCACCGTCCTGATGATCGAGCACCACATCCACGCCGTCGTGGGCGTCTCCGACCGGATCCTCGTGCTGAACTTCGGCGAGAAGATCGCCGAGGGGACCCCGCAGGAGGTGGTCGCCGACCCCGAGGTCGTCACCGCCTACCTCGGCGACGATTCGCACCCGCTCCTGGAGGAGGCCGGCTCGTGAGCCTCCTGGAGGTCCGCGGCATCGACGTCTTCTACGGGAACGTCCAGGCGCTCTGGGGCGTCTCCTTCGACGTTACCGAGGGCCAGATCGTGACCGTCATCGGGGCGAATGGCGCCGGCAAGTCGACGACGCTGAAGACCCTGGCCGGCCTGATGAAGCCGAAGACGGGGACCGTCCTCTTCGGCGGGCGCGACGTGACGGGACTCGCCCCCTTCGAGCTGGTCGAGCAGGGCCTGGTCCTGATTCCCGAGGCGCGCCAGCTCTGGCCCGCGATGACGGTCCTCGAGAACCTGGAGCTGGGGGCCTACGGCCGGCGGGCGCGGCGCGATCGGGCCCGGACACTCGAGTCGATCTTCGCCATGTTCCCGCACCTGAAGGAGCGGGTTCGCCAGAACGCCGGCACCCTCTCGGGCGGAGAGCAGCAGATGTGCGCGATCGGCCGCGGCCTGATGGCCCGTCCCAAGCTCCTTCTGCTCGACGAGCCCGCGCTCGGCCTCGCCCCCATGCTGGTCCGGGAGGTCTTCACCTCCCTGAAGACCATCCGGGACCAGGGGGTGACCGTCGTCCTCGTGGAGCAGAACGTCTCCCACGCCCTGGCCATCGCGGATCGTGCATTCGTCCTGGAGACCGGCCGCATCACCCTCTCCGGCCCCGCGCGGGAGCTCGCCCGCGACCGCCGCGTCCGCGACAGCTACCTCGGGCTCGCCTCGTTATGAGCTCATCCGCCCGCCTCCTCGCGTCCCTGACCGCCTTCGCTGACAAGGACGCGATCCTCTTCGGCTCTCGCACACTCACCTTCGGCGAATTGGACCGGCTCTCGCGACGGTACGCGGCCGGTCTGGCGTCGCTCGGGGTCCGCCCGGGCGACCGGATCGCCGTGTTCGCCCAGAGCTCGCCCGAGCTCGTGGCCGCCCTCCTGGGCCACTACCGGCTCGGGGCGATCCACGTCCCGATCAACACGCACTACCGCGCCGAGGAAGCCGGGCACATCCTCCGCGACTCGGGCGCCAGCGCCCTCCTCTTCACCCCAGGCCCTGAGACCGAGCGTGTCCTCTCCGAGATTGGCCCGCTCCCCCGGCTGAAGGACGTCATCGCCCTCGGCGGCGCGGCCTCCGCGCCGGGAGGGCAGAGCTTCGAGAGCCTTCTGGCGGACGAGCCGCTTCCGTCCGATGCGCCCCTCCCGGCCGACGGCGACGCGGCCCTCCTGATCTACACCTCCGGCACGACCGGGAAGAGCAAAGGCGTGGAGCTGTCGTTCGGAGCGCTCGTCGCCAACATCAAGGAGGTGACGCGGTCGTGGGGGTTCACCGCTGCCGACCGCCTGGCGCTCGCCCTCCCCCTCTTCCACGTGCACGGCCTTTGCCTCGGCATCCACGGGGGGCTCCTCCACGGCTTCACCGTCCTCCTCTCCGAGAAGTTCGAGGCGGCGAGGATCGTCGCTTCGTTCGAGAAGAGCGAGGCGGGAGGAGCCACCGCGTTCATGGGAGTCCCGACGATGTATGTGAGGCTCCTCGAGCACCTCGAAGCGCATCCGGCCGGAGCGGCGGCCTTGCGCCGCGCCAGGCTGTTCACCTCC
>CALFNC010000403.1 GCA_937902605.1 uncultured Acidobacteriota bacterium
ATTCGGCCGGGCCCATCTCTGCGCGTCGTGCGAAGGGAAAGGCCGGCCGTCGCGTCTCATCCTGGTCCGCCGGCCGAAGCGGGGGAGCCGCTGAGGCCGTAGACTCGCGCCTCGTGAGTGTCATTTCGCCGCGCCGCGTCAGCCTCCGGACCAGCCTCTGCCTGCTCCTGTCCGCCCTCCCGCTCGCCGCCGCCGGACGCCCTGTACAATTTGCTTCTCCTGCCGACAGTGGTCAGACCCGTCAAAACTAAAGATCCATGAGAAGAAGGGACTTCCTTGAATGAGTGAGAAACCGTTCCAGCCATACGTCCCGGCGAGCTCGACGATGCCCGAATTCACGATCCGGGCCCTCCTCCTCGGCCTGGTCATGTGCGTCATCCTCGGGGCCGCGAACGCCTATCTGGGGCTGCGGGCCGGGATGACGATCGCCGCCACCTACCCGGCCGCGGTCATCGGCATGGCGGTCCTCCGGATGATGAAGGGGTCCCTCCTCGAGGAGAACTTCGCCCGGACCGTCGGGTCGATTGGCGAGTCGGTCGCCGCTGGCGCGATCTTCACGATCCCGGCGTTCGTCATCCTCGGGATCTGGAAGTTTGACGTCTTCAACCTCGGCGAGTACCTGACGGCTTCTGCCTTGATGATCCTGGGCGGCATTCTGGGGATCATGTTCGTCACGATCCTTCGGCGGGTCATGGTTGAGGACGCGTCTCTGCCGTTCCCCGAGTCGGTGGCCGCCTCCGAGATCCACAAGGCGGGGCAGCGCGGGGCCGACGCGGCGATCCAGCTCTTCCGGGCGATGGGGGTTGGCGCGCTGATCAAGCTCCTCGGTGACGGCGGGCTCTTCGAGGCCAAGCACCAGTTCCTCCTCGGCGTGGGCAAGCTCAAGGAGAGCTTCGTCCGGCTCGGCCTCAACACTGGGACCAAGATCGAGGCCGGCGGCATGACGACCATCATGTCGCCCGAGGTGACCCCCGCCTACCTGGGCGTCGGCTACATCATCGGGCCGGAGCTGGGCGCCCTGAACTTCGCGGGCGGCCTCCTCGCGTGGGGGCTCTTCGTCCCGCTCCTCGTCTTCTTCCTAGGCCCGCACCTGATTGGGAGCTACACGGCGGCCGACGGGACGCAGAACTGGGTCGCCCTGACCGGCCACCTCTACCGGTACATCGTTCGCCCGATCGCGGTCGGCGGCATGCTCGTCGGCGCCTGCTTCACGCTGTGGCGGATGCGCAAGAACCTGATCCTCGGCATCAAGCGGGGCGTGGCGGACGTCAGAAAATCGGCCGTCGCCACGGAGTCGACCGACCGGACCCAGAAGGACCTCTCGTTCAAGGTGGTCCTCTTCGGCATCGCGGCCGTCTTCGTACTGATGGTCGGCCTCTACTTCCACTTCACCGGCGTCATCGGTGGAGCGATCCTGGCGGCGATCGTTATGCTCGTGACCGGTTTCTTCTTCGCGGCCGTCTCCGGCAACCTCGTCGGGATGATCGGGTCGTCGAACAACCCGATCTCGGGCCTCACCCTCGCCACGACGATCATCGCGGCGCTGACGATGGTCATCGTCGGCGTGAAAGGGGTCGCAGGCGTCGCGGCGGTTCTCGGCGTCGCCGCGGTCGTCTGCGTGTCGTCCGCGGTTGCGGGCGAGATGCTGCAGGACCTGAAGGTCGGACACATCCTGGGCGGGACGCCCTCCAAGATGCAGGTCGGCGACGTCATCGGCGTCGTTGTCGCCGGCCTCGTCATGTTCTTCCCCCTCTACCTCCTCCACACCTCCGACCTCGCCAGCCACCCGCAGAACGGCGGCTTCGGCGGTGCGCAGCTCCCGGCCCCGCAGGCTGGGCTGATGGCCGCTCTCTCGCAGGGGATCGTCGGCGGCGAGATGGCCTGGCCGCTCGTCATCGTCGGGATCGCCATGGGCCTCACCCTGATCCTGACCCGGGTGAAGAGTCCGATGCTCTTCTCGGTCGGGATGTACCTCCCGCTCGAGACGACCTTCGCGATCTTCATCGGCGGTCTCGTGAAGGGGCTCGTCACGAAGCTGGCGGCGAAAAAGGACTTTAACGAGGCGCAGAAGGCGCGCGTGGAGAACGCGGGCGTCCTGGCGGCCTCCGGCCTGATCGCCGGCGAGGCGCTGGTGGGACTCTGCATCGCGGGGGTCGTTGCCTACCGGACCGACAAGACCTTCCCGACGGTCTCCGGCTTCGAGGGGATCGCGCCGCTCCTGGCGATCCCGGTCCTGGCGATCCTCGTCGCCTACCTCGTCTTCATCCCGCTGAAGAAGGCGGGGGCGGCGGACGAGCCGGCGCCGCCGACGGCGATCATGTAACGGGGAAACCCGGGACCGCCTGGGTCTTCTGTTTCACGCTCGCCCGCTTCAGCGCACGCTGCGTCCCCACGGGGTGGGATCAGGATGGAGCGCGGTCGAGGCGTGTGAGGACCTCGGCGACAAAAGTGAGCTCGTCGACTCGCATCTCGATCGCGACGCGGAAGACCGGGAGCGGGACGGAGCCCTCGAGCTTCACAGCGTCCTTCTCGGTCGTCAGGAGAGCGGTGGCGCCCGTCTCCTCGGCGGTTCGGAGGATTCGCCCGATCCGGAAGTCGCCGTAGCGGGCGTGGTCCGGGAACGGCAGGAATGCGGCCGGCGAGATTCCAAGGCGGTCGACCGTGTCCCGGAAAGCCTCCGGGCGTGCGAGCCCCGCGACCGCGACGACCGTTCCGGCCGGCAGGTCGGCCGGCGCGACTTGTCCCCCGTCCCGGTCCAGGATGCCGGTCACGACGGTGCGGGCCCGGAAGAGCGGGATGCCGCGGGCGTGCCGGGTGGCGAGCTCGATCGCGGCGGCTGGGTCGGCCTGCTCACACTTGGTGATCACGATCAGGTCGGCCCGGGCCAGCGATGAGAGCGGCTCGCGGAGGCGGCCGGCAGGAAGGAAGTTTCCGCCCGCGTCCGGGGCGGTCGCGTCGAGGAGGACGATGTCCACGTCGCGCGCGAGGCCGACGTGGGAAAACCCGTCGTCGAGGAGGTGGAGGTCCACCGGGACGCCGAGCGATTCGGCCCGGGCCGCCGCGCGGAAGCGGACGGCGTCGGCGACGATCGGAACGCTGGGCAAGGCGCGCGCCAGGAGAGATGCCTCGTCTCCGGCCTCCGCGACTGGCACGGCGAGGCCGGCGCCGGCGGAGACGACGAGCGTGCCGTGAGTCGTCCTCC
>CALFNC010000404.1 GCA_937902605.1 uncultured Acidobacteriota bacterium
ATGATCGAGGAGAGCCCCGTCGACGGATCCTCGTGCGTGAACAGGACCGTCCCGCCATCCGGCGAGAAGGACGCGAAGCGGTTGTCACCCCCGATATCGGTCAGACGGATCGGCGAAGTGCTGGAGATCAGCCGGAAGTAGATGTCGTAACCGCCCGCTTCGTTCGAGGCGTAGACAAAGCCCTTCCCGTCGGGGGAGAAGACCGGGCCCTCCTCCCGGAAGTCGGTCTGCAGGAAGTTCCGGGTCGCCGTGGGGGGGTGAGGGGTCGCGACGTGGAGCTGCCGCGCCCACACCCCGACGGCGAGGAGCAAGAGCCCCAGGGCGCCAGCGGCGGCCGCCGGGCGTCTCCACCACGATCGGTGGGCGGTGGGAACGGCGACGGTCGTGATCTGGTCCCGGACGAGCGGCCGTAGCGCGGAGACGTCCCGGCTTCGCCTCAGGAAGCGCCTCAGGTCCGCCGAAAGCTCCCGGGTCGACTGGTACCGCTCGTCCTTCCTCTTCTCCAGCGCCTTCTCGAGGATAGAGAGGAAGGCCTCCGGGAGCGGAGTCGCTTTCACGTCGATCGGAGCCGCCGGTTCGTAGACGATCGCGTGCATCACGTCCACCGCCGACGGGCCGTCGAACGGATGTCTTCCCGTCGCCATCTCATAGAGGACGATCCCCAGCGAGAAGATGTCGGACCGCGCGTCCACCTCGTGCCCCTGCGCCTGCTCGGGGCTCATGTAGTGGACGGTGCCGACCACCATCCCGTCGTTCGTCACGGGTTCGACTTCGCCCGGCCGCCGCCCGGGCCGCTCCAGGATCTTCGCGAGGCCGAAGTCGAAGACGCGGACGTGCCCATCGGAATCGATGATCAGGTTCGCCGGCTTCACGTCGCGGTGGAGGATTCCGGCGTCGTGCGCCTTCGCGAGGGCCTCCGCCACCTCGATCCCACACTCTGCCACCCGGTCCACCGGAAGGACCCCGCCTTTCCAGATCAGCTCGTCGACGGTCTGGCCGGAGACCAGCTCCTGGACGATGTACGGGATCCCGCCACTCTCGCCAATATCGTAGATGGGGACGATGCCCGGATGGGAGAGCGTGGCCACGACCTTCGCCTCGGTCTCGAAGCGCCTCCGGCGCTCCGGCGTGGCGACCGCCTCCGGGGGAAGGAGCTTGATCGCCACGTCCCGCTCGAGGGCCATGTCGCGCGCCCGGTAGACCTGCCCCATTCCTCCGGCCCCCAGTTTCTCCTCGAGACGGAACCGGGCAAGGAGGGTCCCAGGGGCGACCGTAGTCGGCTTCTCCTCCACGCGAGGCGATGATATCGGATCGATTGATAGACTTTGCGGAGATGCACTCGACTGGGGCAGGCCGCAAACCGCCCCGTTTCCCTCCTCCCGCGCCCCCTCCGGACCCCGCCGCCCTGGGTCGGATGGCCATTTCGGCGGCGATGGCGCATGGCTTCGCGGCGGCCGGCGTCCTCGTCGGCCGAAACCCCGTGAGCTGGACGTCGTTTCGTGAATGGCTCGACGACGGCTCGCACGGCGAGATGGAGTGGCTCGAACGGGACTCCGAACCCCGGCGGGACTTCGCCCAGATCCTCCCGTACTGCACGTCGATCCTCTCGGTGGCGTACGCAGTCCCCGGAGGCGGAGCTGGCAACGTCGCACGCTACGCCCGGGGAGACGACTATCACCGCGTGGTCCGGAGCCGACTGAAGGAGGTCGTCCAGGAGCTGCGCTCCCGATTCCCATCCGGCACCCACTTCCGGGTCTGCGTCGACACGGCGCCGCTCCTCGAGCGCGAGGTTGCGCTCCGGGCGGGTCTCGGCTTCATCGGGAAGAACGGAATGCTGATCGTCCCGGGCGCGGGGTCTCACGTCGTCCTCGGTGAGCTCCTGACCGACGTGCCCCTCGGCACGCCTGTGGCGGCCCCGGACCCCTCCGCGATCCTCCGCTTCGAGCGGTGCGGGGAGTGCCGCGCCTGCCTCGACAGCTGCCCGACGGGAGCCTTTCTGGCTCCCCCGTTCCTCGATGCCCGAAAGTGCCTGTCGTATCTGACGATCGAGAAACGGGGACCGTTCGAAAAGTGGGAACGGGATGCGCTGGATGGGAGGCTCTTCGGGTGTGACGTCTGTCAGGACGTCTGCCCGTGGAACCCTCCGGCCCCCGTTTCAGGGGGGACCGACGGCGACCATCTCTTCCCACCGGCCTGGCTCGACCCGGCGAAGGTCGCCGAGCTCGACGCCGCAGCATTCCGGCGGACGTTCTTCCGAACGGCGGTCTGGCGGGCCACGTCCTCCGGGCTGGCGAGGAACGCCCGCGAGGCGCTCGAAACGTCCCCGGGGGGTCCGCGATGAGCCACGTCCTCGTCGTCGCTGGGATCGCGATCCGCGACGGCCGCCTTCTCCTTCTGAGGCGCCCGGAGGACGGAGCGTGCCCAGGGCTCTGGGAGTTTCCCGGCGGGAAGATCGAGCCCGGCGAGACTCCCTTCGACGCGCTCGCCCGAGAGTGGACGGAGGAGATCGGTGTGACGGTCGCAGGTGCCGAGCCGTTCGCCTTTTCCACGGGAGACGCCGGAGGCCGGCCCCTGATCCTCCTCTTTTTCAAGGTCACGGCGTTCTCCGGAGAGCCGGCCGCCCTGCTGCCCGGCTCCTCGCTCCGGTGGTCTCCCGCGGAAGAGGCCGCGCTCCTGGCGATGCCGGCCCCGGATGCCCCGGTCCTCGCTTCCCTGATCCGGGAAGGAAACGGCGCGTTCAAGGGCACCGAGACGCCCGCTGGCCCCTGCGTAGGCGACTTCCTGCGCCGATTGCCCGTGGTCGCGGCTCGCGGCGGCTGGGCGATCGACTGGGAGGCGATCCGATGACCGACGGCCTCCTCGCGGCCCTCTTCGGCCTCTTCGTGATCCTCTCCGCGTTCTTCTCGGGCTCCGAGACCGCGCTCACCTCGCTCTCCGACGCCGCCGTCTTCCGGCTGCGCGAGGACCATCACCCCGCCGGGGAGGTCCTCGCGAGACTGAGGTCCGACCTGTCGCGCTCCCTCAGCACGCTCCTGATCGGCAATACGCTCGTCAACATCGCCGCCGGGTCGATCGGGACCGCCCTCGTTCTGCCGAGGCTCGGGGGGCGATGGGGAGTGGCCGTCGCGACGGGGGCGACGACGCTGATCCTGCTCATCGTCTCCGAGGTGACGCCGAAGATGCTGGCGGCGAGGCGTCCGGTCGATTTCGCGGCGGCGGTCGCTCACCCGGTGGAGTTCCTGGTTCGTGCACTCTCCCCGGTTTCGAGCCTGCTTACGAGCATCGCACGGCTCGTCCTCCGGCCATTCGGGACGGCCGAGGCCTCCCGGCCCGGGGTCACCGGCGACGACGTTCGCGACCTCATCTCGCTGTCGCACCAGGGCGGCGCACTGGAGACCGAGGAAAAGGAGATTCTCCACGCGGTCCTCGAGTTCGGCGACGTTCCGGTGAAGGACGTCATGACCCCGCCAGGTCGAATGGTCTCGCTCGACGCTCAGGCATCCTTCGCGGACGTCGAGGAGCTGTGCAAGGTCCACCGATACAGCCGCTACCCGGTCTGGCGGAGCGACCCGGACGACGTCGTCGGGATCCTCCATGTCAAGGACCTCTTCCAGGTGAGCGACGACGAGGAGAAGAGTTTCCAGGTGGCGAAGTACCTCCACCCAGCGATCTTCGTGCCGGAGCTCAAGCGCGCCGACGACCTCTTCCGAGAGATGAGGCGCCGGCGATTCCACATGGCGATCGTCGTCGACGAGCGCGGGGCTGTCTCGGGGTTCGTCACGCTCGAGAATCTCGTCGAAAGGATCCTCGGCGACATCGCCGACGAGCACGACGAGCCCGCGGATACCCCCCGGAGCGAGGGGACCGCGCTGATCTTCGAGGGACGCTATCCGCTCGCCTCCCTCGAGAAGGACCTCCGCCTAACCCTCGACGAGCCAGACGTGGAGACGGCAGGTGGCTTCCTGCTGAAACGCTTTGGGAGAATCCCCCATACCGGGGCGCGCCTCGTCGTCGGGGACCTCGAGTTCCTGGTCGAGCGGAGATCGGAAGAGCGTCGTGTAGG
>CALFNC010000405.1 GCA_937902605.1 uncultured Acidobacteriota bacterium
GGCCGGACCTGATCGTGCGTTCGTCCCAGACGAAGGGAAGGCCCTCGGGGGCGCCGCGCAGGATCGGCCTGAACGGCCTGATGGCCGTGACCAGGCGCTCGACATTCTCGGGGCGCCGGTCATAGACGACGTCCAGGTCGAGCGTTAGTCGAGCCGAACCGTGAGCCGTCGACGCGGCACCGCCAATGACGATGAACCGGACGCTCTCCTGCTGAAGGGCGCGAAGGAGCGCCGGAGAGTCGGTCATCGACCGAAGGTCGCGCGCCCGGCCCGCCTGAGCTCCTCCGCGAACGCCTGAAACCTCGTCAACTGGATGAGCCTCTCCTCGACTGTGAGCTTCATGTTCTCGCGGATGAGCGTCCGGTCGACGTCCTTCTTCAGCTCCTCGACGAGGCGGTCGAGCTCGGCAGGGGGGAGAGGCGGTGGGTCGGGAACAGGCGTCACGCCGCTAGCTTACGCCGGCGCGCCGCATCAGTGCGAAGTCACCGGACGGGTCCGGCCGCGGCTGGGACAATCTGGGAAACGTCAACTCCATGCTCGTCGAAGTACCGGCCCGGACGGAGGACGAACTCCGCTTTCTCGTCGTAGGGATTGTTGACGGCGGCCAGTTCTGGTCCGCGGGCGGGCTCTACTCCGGAGCGCCAGGGAAGACGGTCAGGCCGAGGGTGGCCGCCGCGGCACCCATCCGCCGGTCGAACGTGGCCAGGGAGGCGGCGGCGGCCCCGACCGCGAGGGAGAGGTGAAGCGCGTCCAGGGTGCGGAGGGCCACCCGCGAGGTCATCAGAATTCGCTCCGCGTCGCGGTGCGTCTCCGGAACCACCGAAAGGCGAAGGAAGAACCCTTCTTCCACGTCGGAGAGAAGGCGACGATAGATGCGCGCGCCGACGGCGTCGGGAAGGCTCCCCTCTCGCTGACGGCGAGCGACCGCCGACGCGACCTCGGTCAGTGCGAGGTCGGAGACGAGGAGGTCTTGCCTTCCCACGAGAGAGCGATCGAGGACGGCGCTTTCCGGCTCGGGAAGATAGATCTTCACCAGCGCGCTCGTGTCGAGGTAGATGGGCCCGGGGATGGGGAGGGGTCGCCGGGCCACTGGCTTCTATCCGCGCTCCTCGCGGTCTTCGCCGACCGCGGCGGACAGCGAGGGGTCGAGGACGGGAAGGGAGCGCCGGAATGCGCTGCGTCCCGGGAAGCGCCCGGCCAGAGTCCGAGAGGGGGGAACGAGTCGTGCGACGGGCTTTCCCCGGTCGGTCAGGACCAGCTCGTGGCCGCGCCCCACCTCCTCGATCAGGGCCGAGAGGTTCTGGCGTGCTTCGCGGATGCCGGCAGTCTTCACGCAACAAATGTGCTACATGTAGCACATAGAGTCAAGAGAAAAGAAGGCCCAAGACGCGCCCCCGCCGGTGGTACGCTACCCTCACGCCGCCCCGGACGCGGCCCACTCGTGGTAGGCGTCGCAGACCTCGGCGGCCGGGCCGTCCCGGACGACGCTTCCGTCGGCGATCCAGAGGGCGCGCTGGCAGGAAGTCCGGATCTCGGAGAGCGAGTGCGAGACCAGGAGGAACGTGCGCCCGCGGTCGCGCAGGTGCTCCATCCGCTCGTGACAGCGGGCGCGGAAGCGCTCGTCTCCCACCGCGAGCGCTTCGTCTACCAGGAGGATGTCCGGCTCGACGTCGGTGGCCACCGCGAAGGCGAGGCGGGCCGACATGCCGGTCGAGTAGGTCCGGATCGGGGCGTCCAGGAATTCTTCCAGTTCCGCGAAGGCGGCGATCTGCCCCATCCGCTCGAGCATCTCGGCTCTGGCGAATCCGAGCAGGGCCCCTTGCAGGATCACGTTCTCCCGGCCCGTCAGCTCGCCGTGCATTCCGACGCCCATCTCGAGAAGGGGAGCGACTCGCCCCTCCACGACGACGCGCCCCGAGCTGGGCCGGCGGACCCGCGCGATCACCCGGAAGAGGGTGCTCTTGCCCGCTCCGTTCGAGCCGATGACGCCTACCCGCTCGCCCTTTCTGATGGTCAGGTCGACGTCGCGAAGCGCGACGAGCTGGTCGTTCTCGATCCGCCGCACGAGCTTGCGGATCGCGTACTCCTTCAGCGTGTTGACCATCTCCCTGGGAACGGCGTACCGGACGGTAAGCCTCTCGAGGAGAATGGCCGGCGCGTCAGCTGCGGGCGGCATAGTCATCGATGCGCGAAGAATAGAAGTACCAGCCGATCGCGAGGCTCGCGGCCGCGGAGAGGGCCGCGAAGATAAGGGTGTTCCGGCCCGGCAGCCAGCCGTCGTAGAGCGGCGCCCGGAAGACCTCGACGAGATAGGTCATCGGGTTGTAGCGGACGATGAGCTGGAATTTGCCCGGGAGGATGAGATCGGAAGAGCGTCGTGTAGGGAAAGAGTGTAGATCTCGGTGGTC
>CALFNC010000406.1 GCA_937902605.1 uncultured Acidobacteriota bacterium
TTCAATTCCGATGACAAGCAGTCCTCGCGACGGAGCTCTCGGAAGGACCGCGGAGGCGGGGAGCCGTTCCCGCTCCGGTGCCTGGCGGCCCGCGAGGGGGACCATCCCGAAGAGGAGGACGGCCGTGGCCGCCATGCCCCTTGGCGCTCGGAGGCTGGGCCGGAGGAAGACGGCCGCGAGGCTGACGACCGCGAGCACGAACGCCACGGCGCTCGTGGCCACGAGAAGGCGCCTCGACCCGTTGCCGATGAAGAGGTAGTTCAGCTCCCGCTGCGACTCGACGAAGAGGCCGAACGCGCCGGCAACGACTCCGGAGACGAGCCATCCCCCCTTCCCGGGGACCTTCTCGCGCTTCCGAATCGTGGCGAGGCCGAAAACGAGAAGGCCCAGTACTGCCAGGCCTCCGAGCAGCCGAACGGTGCGGACCGGCTCAAGGAGCGCCGGATTGAGGCCCAGAAGCAAATCCCCGGCGCCCAAGCCCGCCGCCGCGCCGATCAGGAATGTGTGGAGGTGGCGGGGCGTGTCGCTCATAATCCCCGTCCGGCGAGTCTCGCCCCCTTCACGATGGCGGTCAACGAAACGCTTCGCGTCCTCCGAACGCTTCGCTATGACGCCCGTCATTTCTCTCTGTTCCTGCAGGCCGGGACGATCGGACCGCAGGCCCAGCCGGGACAGTTCGCGATGCTCCAGGCCGGCGACGGCTGGCGTCCCTACCTCCGGCGCGCTTTCTCGATCGCCGACGTGACGACGTGGCGCGGCGTCCCCGCCATCGAGTTCGTCGTGAAGGTCGTCGGCGTGGGGACGGAGACTCTCGGCCGAGTCGCCGAAGGGACCCCGGTCCCCGTCCTCGGCCCGCTCGGCGTCCCGTTCCCGATCGGCGACCTGGGGCCTGGGGATCGCGTGGCGCTCGTCGCCGGAGGGATCGGTCTCGCCCCGCTCGTCCTTCTCGCCCGGCATCTTTCGGAGAAGGGGATACAGGCCGACCTCTTCTACGGCGGACGCAACGAGAGCGAGATCCTGAAACGGGCCGACTTCGAACGGCTCCTCGGCCCACACCACTGCCGTTACGCCTCGGACGACGGCTCCCTCGGAAGACACGGGCTGGTCACCGAACTTTTCGAAGGAGCGCTCGCCGGGGGCACTCGGTTCCGGCGCGTCTACGCCTGCGGTCCGGTCCCGATGTTCCGTGCGCTGGCGGGCATCCTCGAGGAGGCGAAGATCGACGGCTCGTTCGCCTTTGAGTCGGCGATGGCTTGCGGCTTCGGCGTCTGCCTCGGCTGCGTCGCGCCCACCGCGGACGGGCGGTTCGCCACCATCTGCCGCGAGGGGCCGTGCCTCCCCCCGAGCGCGATCGACTGGAGCCGACTGTGAGCACGGTGGACCTGGCCGTCCAGCTTGGGACGCTCCGGCTCAAGAACCCGATTGCCACCGCGTCGGGCACCTTTGGTTACGGGCTGGAGTTCGCCGAGTTCGTCGATCTCTCGGTCCTGGGGGCCATCTCCATCAAGGGCCTCTCGCTCCGGCCCTGCCACGGGAACCCCCCGCCCAGGATCTGTGAGACCGACGCCGGCATGCTCAACGCGATCGGCCTTCAAAACGTCGGGGTGGAGGCGTTCCTGTCGGAGAAGCTCCCCGAGCTCGACCGGCTCGGCGCCACCGTGATCGCGAACGTCTGGGGCGACACCGAGGAAGACTATTGCGCCGTCGTCGAGCGGATCGGCGCCGAGCGCCGGATCGCTGCGATCGAGCTGAACGTCTCGTGTCCGAACGTCGTCAAGGGTGGAATGGTCTTCGGCAATGACCCGGTGGCGCTCGGCGCCCTCGTCCGGAAGGTCCGCGAGATCGCCAAGCGTCCGCTCATCGTGAAGCTGTCGCCCAACGTCGGCGACATCGTCTCCACGGCCCGTGCCGCCGTCGACAACGGCGCAGACATCCTCTCGCTGATCAACACGCTGGTGGGCCTCGCCATCGACCTGGAGCGCCGCGAGCCAAAGATCGGTTTCACGACGGGCGGCCTCTCCGGCCCCGCCATTCGCCACGTCGCCGTTCGAATGGTCTGGGAGGTGAGGCGCGCCCTGCCGAAGGTCCCGATCTTCGGGATCGGGGGGATCGAGAAGGCGGAGGACGTCATCGAGTTCCTCGTCGCCGGAGCGAACGCCGTCCAGGTTGGGACGGCCAACTTCCGCAACCCGTCCGTCTCCGCCGAGCTGGTGAAGGGGGTCGCGGAGTGGTGCGCGGCGCATGGGGAGAGCCGTGTTTCGAATATCGTCGGCACGCTGAAGACCCGCCCCCGGCCCGAGCACACCTATGCTTGAGGGGAAGCGGCGGATCGCCGTCGCGCTCGACTTCGACCAGCGCGACGACCTCCTGGCGGCGGCCCGCCTCCTGCAGGGCGAGGTGGGCACCTTCAAGCTCGGCCTCGAGGCATTCACGTCGCACGGACCCGGACTCGTCCGCGACCTCGTCGGGATGGGCGCCCCCGTCTTTCTCGACCTCAAGCTGCACGACATCCCAAACACCGTCGGAGGCGCTGCCGCCGCCGCGGCACGCACCGGGGCATCGATCGTGAACGTCCACGCGTCCGGCGGACCCGAGATGATGCGCGTGGCTGGCGAGCGCGCTCGCGCCGCCGCCGCGGCCGAAGGGCTCCCGGTCCCCCGCGTGATCGCCGTGACGGTCCTCACCTCCCTGGACGGCGCCACACTGGATGCCGTCGGCCTCCGGGGAACGCCCCGGGAGGCGGTCCTCCGCCTCGCGGTCCTCGCCCGCGAGGCTGGCCTCGACGGAGTCGTTTGCTCGCCGGAAGAGATCGAGGCGATCCGCGGCGCTTGTGGGCTCGATTTCTTCGTGGTCGTGCCGGGCGTGAGGCCGGCGGGGACCGACCCCGGGGATCAGAAACGGATCGCGACGCCGGGCGCCGCCGGCTCCTGGTAGAGGATGCGCGACAGGTCGATGCCGCGCGCCTTCCAGTGGTGGATCGCCGGCACCATGTCGAGCCGGTCGACCCGGCCGATCATCTCGTCCATCGTGCGGAAGCCCAATTCGGCCATCAG